>CAZYSY010000001.1:0-11301 GCA_964650295.1 uncultured Caldilineales bacterium
GTGTGGAATTACAATTTCCTCATGGGCTGGGGATTCATCTCCCTGGCGCTGGTGTTCTTCTCCATGTGGAATCCCTACATCCTATTTGGCGGCGCGGTGCTCTTTGGCCTGTTGTGGCAATTGGCTCTTAATCCGCAGATGCTCTTCCCGGGCCTGGCCTCTCGCTACATCTGGCGCATGGTTCCTTTCATCATGACCATTTTGGTGCTGGTGCTCATCTCCTCCAAATGGTTCCGCTCCCGCTGGGGCGCGACCAAACCCGAGGCGTTGGGCAGACCGTATCACAAAGAGTAGAAAGCAGACTCAATGAAAAATGAAACAGAAGGAACGGGTCATAAGTAGTTCGCAACGTGTTTCTTAAGTAAATGCGCATTTGAAACTTGAGAAAAGTGCCTGCGCATTTTGACGAACATGGACGAAGACTGACGATGGTTTGCTTCGTCCATGTTCGTTTTCATATCATCAACTACTCAGAATCATGGCAGCGCTATTTGGTAAAAGAGAAAGCCTGATAGCAAAAACAGTTGAACTGCTAACCACGGATTGAGAATCCAGCGATGATTGCGCTGGGGGGCGTAAAAGATCAGGATAAAGAGAGGAATGGCTGGCAACAAATAGCGTTCCCATGCTTGCCCCACGGTCAGCAACATCAGAAAAAACGCTCCCATCACAAACCAGAGTCGTTCGGTGTGATCTTCATAACGACGGCGCCAGGCCTGGAACAGGATCAGAGCGCCTATAATAAAAAGAACGAAAAAACTTGCATAAATAAATATGGGAGGCAGGAATCCCGCAGCCAGATTACCGACCTTTGCAATGAGCCCAGAAAAGGCGCTCTGTGCAGATAGAAATTGCAATGAAGACGGAGCGTTCTCGATGAGCGGCGTGAAGGCAAAGAATGGCAGTGCTGCCAACGTAGGAAGAGCCAGTCGCCGCCATGAAACCGGGGCGGTAAAAAGCGCCGGGAAGAAATAGAAGCCGATGACGATAAACACGTGAGGGATTTGTACGAGATTGATCGTCAGATCATGTGGCGTCGCCCATTTGATAGGCGGTGCGGTTCCTCCCCACAAGATTACAAAAGGCAAGAAGACAAGAACCGGAATCGCAGCCCATGCCGCCCGACGCAGATCTCTATCCTGCCAAAGCCAATACAGACCCGCGCCGAGAGGAAGAAACAGCCATTGTTGCCGAGCCAACACCGCCAGCGAACCCCACAATGCAAAAAACGCCATATCCCGACGCTTGGAAGGCGTACGCAAAAAATAACGCAAAGCCAGAATGCCGAACAAAAAGGCAAACACCTCCGTCATCACCAAAAAGCTGAGCCAGAAAAAATAGGGGGAAGCGACCAGGAAAAAGGTGATGCGCAGCGGCCAGGGCTCCTTGCGCTCTCTTAGTAGAATAAAAAAGATAACGGAGGAAAGCATCCCTGCCAGAAGCACGGGTAAACGCAATTTCCATGACTCAGTCCCCACCATCATTCCCCACACCGCCAAAGTCAGGTGCATGAGTGGCGTAGTGGCGCTGCGATAATTCACTAGGTCCAGAGCGGGCACTTCAGCGATGAATTGCTCCACCACCGGCACATGATAATCTCCTTCATCGAAATCGAAAGGATGATGCAGGCCGGTTATGGCTGCTACCACGATGAAAGGGAGCAGAATGATGCCAACGGAGATGGCTGTTCGACGTTTGTGGATAAACGAAAGCATTTTGCGTCGATGGGAATTAGCGCACTGGTTTTCTCAAAATGACGTAGATATTGAAAACGAAGTATTCTCGAAACGCTGGGATGTGAGCCAATAACGAAAAAAGCTTCGCGTAAAGTTTCTCGCTTCGATTACGATGGAAACCGATAATTTCCAATCCTGATTCAGCAAAAATACGTTCATAATCCGCCAGAGAAAGGCCGTTCAATCCCAAATCTTCCAGACACTGAAACCGATCAGTTCGCCAGCGTTTATTTACGCCCTCAACCAGCCTTCGCTCTCCCAACATCAGGTGCCGCCAGGGAATGCGGGAATTGGCGTAGCCATGATCTCCGAAGGGGCTGTTGTAAAGCGGCCCGAAGCCTGCGTAAATCTCCCCCCCAGGGGTCAGCCTCTTCCTCATCTCTTCCAGCATGCCCGGCAAATCCATGATATGCTCAAAGCTATCTTTAGAAAGAATGTAATCGAATTGTTCCCCTTCGGGGAAATCAGTGAGGTTTTGACAATGAAACTCGACGCGGTGGGCGAAACGTGGATAATTCTGTCGCAAATTCTCCCTGGCAAAATCAATTAGTTTGCAATTGAGATCGAGCCCTACAACCCTCGCAGCGTCGGCCTGAGCCACGTAAAGCGCCATGCTGCCATGACCACAGCCGACATCTAAAACGCGCGTGTTACGAAAATCCGGAGCACCGCCAAAACGTCGCCAGAATTGAGGGTTTTGCCACTCGCCACGGGCAAAGTAATCGAGGTCTTTCTGTTCCAGTTGCATGCGGCTATTATGCCACAGTTGGAGAGTTGAATTCAATTTGACGATCGCTGAAGACGGAAAGGGATGAAGACCTGCCTGCACCGACCTTCCTCCCAGTGGCCGGACATGTCGTGAACCTGCTTCGTTATTTGAGTTGAATATCGGGATTTATGGTATGATTTGATTTCTGTATCAAGGCTTCAGATGAAAGAGCTTTGTGAACTTTTTGTCATCTTCGAGGTCTTCGATCTTCATTCGATTTTAATCTCAATCAACTAAAATGAGGATCAGCAAGATGGCTGAATATAACTCTCGCCAGCAAAATCCCAGATGCAACGCTTCGCGGAGTGCTGTTATGTCCAGCCAATTGCGTTCTCACAAACTTTGCGGAGGTCTCCTTTCCCATGCACAAGAAGATATTTTTGCTTCTTGCAACGATTGCTTTACTCCTATTTGTCGCAGTTCCTTCTACGCTTGCCAACACTCAATCTCCGATTGATACACAGTCTACGAGCTCAGATTCGGGTTCTGAAGTTTCTCCCACTCCAGAACCGAACAACCCCGATGGCGTCGATTATGTGCATCCACCTGCTGGGGCGCCCGCTTTTTACATTACCAGCGGCACCTGGAATCCTCGCCCGGGCCAACCTTATCATGCGGACGGGGTCTATGGTTTTTGGAATTGGTCGTCATTCAACACCGGACGCGGGCAGTACAACTGGTCGCAATTAGATCAATGGGTTCAGGTTAATCTGAATTCAGGCTATAAAACCGTTGGCATTGCCATCAACACATATGTTGGCCGCTATTCCACCCCCTGCTCCGTCATGGATCAAGGTGTGGACGCGATCCCGAAATACGTACAGAAAGGCCGAGACGGCGTTTTGGGTACAAGTGATGACGCCATTTTTCTGGCGGAAGTACCGGATGGACGAAATTACGATGGCTGCACGAATTATGGCGGCCCTTGGTATGTGCCAAACTACACCAACAGCTTTTATAGGCAAGAATACAACGCCTTCGTCCACGCACTCGCCGATCACCTTCTGAACGCCCCCTACAAAAACCATGTTGGCTGGGTATCCATTGGCACAGGAAAAGATGGCGAAAACATCCCAGTTGATAACATTGATGATGACTTCCTGCTCAAACACATCACCGTACCAGATTGGGTCAACTACGAAAAAAACGTGATGGATATGTATGCCGACGCCTTCTATGATAGCTCAGGCTTCCCGCGCATACAGCTAACCGTGCAGAATGCGCCCTATTATCGGAGTCCTACGGAACGTCGAGACATTGCAAGCTACGCCAACCAGAAACGGATAGGCATTTCCATCAATAATATCACTTCGGATTTCGATTTTGTAGTTTCTTGTGATGATCCCAACCCCGTAACGAGTTGTGCGGGCATCTACGATCAGGCGGCTCAGTACAACAACAATATCCCTATCCAGCTGGAAACCTATGGATATATGACCGGTAGCGAAAACGAATTTTACGTCGCTATGGCCCGGGCACTGCAATTCCGCGCAGATTATATCCGTCTGTCCGGCTTCTGGGAATACCCCAACATGGATACAGCAACGACGCGGAGCATTGCCCAATGGACAACGAAGTATCTTGGCAGGGGCTTTCTGCCGGGTCAGGAAGAGCCGCCCAGCATTTGGGCCAGAATGAGAGAGCATCGCAACCCTGTTTATTTGAACTACGCTCGCATTACATCAAACTCCTGGCCCTATGTCGGCAATTACGAATTCTTCCTGAATCAGCGCAACTTGCCCACCTATCAGGCTATCACCATTCCTGTCACGGATGACGAACGCATTACCTGGACAGGAAGCCACAGTAAACCCGAATACGAAGAGCGATGGCATACGAATGCACACCCCTACGACGCCAAACTTCGCAAAGCGGGTCTTTTTCACCTAATCAATTACGGTCGTGAGGATTTTCAGGGACCGGTCGATCCCGGTTGGATCGCCCGTCGCACCGATCAGGCAACTGGCAACGTCCGATTCATCTTCGACGCTGCGGATCGCTACTTCGATCAGTCCACGCCGACCACCTACAAGGCCATCATCACGGTCACTTACCTCGACACCGGCGTCGACAAGTGGTACCTGGAATATGACAGTGTGACCGGCATCAAGCGGGCGAAGCCCTACGCCATCAATGACTGGACGCCCGAGGCCGGTTTGGCGCTGGAAGGCGGCCTGCCTACGTCTGGCGTTCTCTCCCCGCCGGTCAATTCTTACATCACCAAAACCGACAGCGGAAAGTGGAAAGTTGCGACATTCCTAATCGATGATGGCAACTTCAACAACGGACTTTACGGCGGTAATGGCGACATAGCTATCGACTCTCGCGACCCCACCACTGGCAACTACGACGGCGATGAGTATATCCACCATGTGGACGTGCAGAAAGTGACGGAATTCACCGAGCCAGTCAAGACGGGCGTGGAAGGTTTTGTCTACGTAGACATGAATGAAAATGGCGCCCGAGACCCATGGGAGCCCGGCATTCACAATGCAACCGTCAAGCTGGACGGCGTTGTGGATTATCAGACCACCACAACCGGCAGCGGCTACTACAAATTCGACGACGCCGCAGAGGGCCAGTACACCCTATCGGTCTCGCCGCCGCCCGGCTATGAGCAACTGACTCCGCCCAGCACAGTGCTTTACATCCCTGATGGTCACATGCTGCGTTTTGATTTCAAGCATCCGCCCATCGAAATGCAGACATTCCTCTATCTCCCCGTCATACAAACCCCCTAACCCCTCATCAATGGTCCCATCCCCGCATTCAGGCTGGGGATGGGACTTGACTTCACCATTCCTCGCATCTTTCATTGGACTTTTTGCCTACCCCCTCATCGCTCGCTTCAGCGCCCGGGGGAGCCGCCGCCCATGACAAGGAAGGACGTCGACATGATCACCAGCAACCCTCAAATTGTCAGTCCTGCACTACGAACAGCTTCGGTGCACGAACAAGATGATGGCCTTTACATCGTCGGTCCTGTGCCCGTAGCCAATCTTCCAACGCATTATCGAATCGCCAAGCGCGCCTTCGATTTCGCAGTGGCGTTGGTGGCCCTTATCCTGCTCTCGCCCATCATTTTGCTGATCGCCCTGGCGATCAAACTCGATGATGGAGACCCCGTCATTATCGTGCAGAAACGCGTGGGGTTGGGCGGCAAAGTCTTCGATTTCTACAAATTTCGCTCCATGGTCCACAACATAGACCATTCCCAGACAAACAAGGAATTTGCTCAGAAAGTCATCCGGGGTGAGATCACATCCGCTCCCAAAGAAAATGGCGGCCTGCTCAAACCCGCCACCAATGGGCGCGTCATCACTCGCGTCGGGAAGATACTGCGCAAGACCAGTCTGGACGAGCTCCCCCAACTGTTCAACATCCTCAAAGGCGATATGAGCCTGGTAGGACCTCGCCCCACCATCGATTACGAAGCCGAAGCTTATTACGACTGGTACCTGCCCCGACTATCCGTCCTTCCGGGCATCACGGGATTGGCGCAGATCAACGGTCGCAGCAGCATCCCCTTCCCCGAAATCGTCAAACACGACCTGCGCTACATCGAGGAAGCCTCTATTTGGCTCGATCTCAAAATCATATTCAAAACCATCCCCGTCGTCATCGGCATGCGCAACACAGGCTGATGACGGAAACCCTACGACCATCAAACGCCCCGTGAACCGCGGGGCGTTTTTTATTGGATTGGGAGTGAAATTAGGATTGTGATACAATCCGAAAAGGCCGATAACGAGCAGAGACAGGCGTTACGGCAACCGGATTCATTCGCATTCATTCATAATCCTTATCAATATGCCAGACAACGCAATCGTCCATTCATTCGTTCAACGCGTGGCCGAGAACGTCTCACGCGTAATTCTCGGAAAACAGAAGGCCATCGAGCAGACCATGCTGGCTCTGCTCTGCGAGGGGCATTTACTCATCGAGGATGTGCCAGGACTGGGCAAGACCATGCTGGCCCGGGCCATGGCCCGTTCTATCGGCTGTTCATTCAATCGTATCCAATTCACGCCCGATATGCTGCCCAGCGACGTGACTGGCGTATCGGTTTACAACCAGAAAAGCCAGGAATTCGAATTTCGCCCGGGCCCGATTTTTGCCCAGATCGTCCTGGCGGATGAGATCAACCGGGCGACGCCTAAGACCCAGGCCGCCTTGCTGGAGGTGATGGAAGAGCGACAGATCACCATTGATGGCAGAACCCACCCCATGCAGCGCCCCTTTCTGGTGCTGGCCACCCAAAACCCGATTGAATACGAGGGGACATTTCCCCTGCCCGAGGCTCAGGTTGATCGATTCATCATGCGAATCCATCTGGGATATCCTGACAGGCGCCATGAGATCGCCATCCTCGAATCGCAGGAAGACCACCACCCCATCCAAGACCTGGCGCAGGTGGTCAGCGCCGAAGAACTGATGGCCGCGCAAAAGGCCGTGCGGCGCATCTATGTGGATGAAACCATCAAAGAATACATTGTCACCCTGGCCCAGGCCACCCGCGCACACCCCGATGTGTATCTGGGAGCCAGTCCACGCGGCTCCCTGGCATTATTCCAGACATCCCGGGCGCTGGCCGCCCTGCGGCAACGAGATTACGTGCTTCCCGACGACATTAAAGCGCTGGCCGTCCCCACATTGGCCCACCGCGTGATCATCAGCCCCTCGGCGCGCATCAAGAACATCAGCTCCGAAACCATTCTGCACGAAATTCTGGAAACCATTCCTATCCCCGGCGCCCGGGCCCGATAATCGGCCTGTTCCGTCACATCCGCCTGCTGCATCGTGCGCTACTCGACCTGGATCGCCATTCTTGTCTGGCTGCTGAGCCTGATCGCAGCCCTCTACACCGGACGCGCGCCGCTCTACAACACCTTCTACCTGATCACCCTGGTGATCATCGGTTCGTGGTTGTGGACCCGGCAGAACATCAGAGGATTAGAAATCAAACGGCGCGTGCGCACGCCCCGCAGTCAGGTGGGGAAATACGTCGAAGAGAGCCTTGAGGTCACCAACCTGGGTCGACTTTCCAAATTATGGGTGGAAGTGCTCGATCAATCCGACCTCCCTGGCCATCACGCCTCGCGAGTGCTGGTCTCACTCAAACGCAAAAAAACCTGGCGATGGACGGTGCACACCCCCTGCGTGCTGCGCGGTCGCTATCGACTGGGACCGGTGACCGTGCGCAGCGGCGATCCGCTGGGCATCTTCGAGACCACCCGATCGATACCAGGCGAACACCACATCCTGGTTTACCCCCCCACTTACGACATCCCTGGTTTCCGCCTTCCTCCCGGACGAGTGCCCGGAGGCAAAATCGCCCGCATTCGCACCCATTATCTCACCACGAACGTGGCCACCGTGCGCGATTATGTGCCCGGCGACAGCTTCAACCGCATTCATTGGCCCTCCACCGCCCGAACGGGACGCCTGATGGTCAAGGAATTCGAGCTGGACCCCACCAGCGACGTGTGGTTACTGCTAGACCTGGACATCTCCTGGCACGTATCGCAGCCCTGGCATATCCCCGACCATATCGAAACGCCCTCGGTGGCGCTGCAACAGCGCTATCGCAAAAAAGAGCCGCACCTGGCGCCCGCCACCATCGAGTACGCGACCGCGGCCGCGGCATCCATTGCACAACGCTATCTGACCGAACGTCGGGCTGTCGGGCTCATCGCCTACACACCCCGACGGCAGATGCTGCAATTGGAACGAGGACACCGTCAATTTTCCAAAATCATGGAAACGCTGGCTGTGATCAACCCCGTGCAAAGCATCTCCTTCGATCGCGTTCTCAGCGCGGAGGGACATTTTCTGGGCCGCAACACCTCGATCGTAGCCATCACCCCATCCGCGGACAACGCCTGGGTGGGCGCACTGCGAGCATATCGCCGCCGAGGCATCAGCGTCACCGCGGTGCAGATCGCCGCATCCACCTTCGGCCCCATGGCCTCCTACCGCCCCATCGTGGCTGAACTCTGGGCCAGTCAGATTCCAGTCTACGTGTTGCGCCGTGACGTCGGCCTCTCATCATCCCTTTCGCACGTGGCCCCGCCCGAATAGCGCCAGCGAAAACGTTCACCCTTTGGACTCAACTGGATTTCAGGGAGTCATAGCCGGGCAGGATTGCGAATCTGTCCGGGCGCCCCGCTTCTGAGCGGATCGCGAATCAAGCGACTTGACAGCGCCAGCCCCCTGAAATCCGAAAGCGCCACCATCTTCAGCAGATCGCAATTCATCAAACAGCGCAGCGCCGGATAAGCGATCCATAAGATGATTGAATCACCTCCGGATTGCGATCCCGGCAGGACGCAGTTTTCAAGACCGCGATCGATTGCATTCCACTTCCCCGTTATTGGATATCAGACGTGATCTACATCCGCCGCCCGACCCTCCACGATCTCAACGAATGCGCCAGGCTGGACGCATCTTTCAGCACACAAAAAGTCTGGCAGATGAACCTGCAATCGACAGCGGGTCGTATTCAGGTGCAATTCAATCTGGTGCATCTCCCCCGCACGATGACGGTTCCCACACCGCCCGAAGACCGCGATCTCACCAAGGCCTGGCAGCGCGGAGATGGCATCTACGCAGCCCGGCGGGGCAAAAAGATTTTGGGCTATATTCACATCATGCTACACGAGGGGGAGAAAATCGGAGCGATCCGTCGGCATGTGGTTGCGCCCGAATTTCGCCATCAGGGCGTGGGGACGGCATTGCTCGCCCGAGGCATGGAATGGGCGAGAGATCGGCATCTGCGCAGCCTGGAAATCGATCTCAGCACGAAAAACCACCCCGCCATCGAATTCTATCTCAACAACGGGTTCGTCTTCACCGGCTTCAGCGAGCGACTGTGGGGACGCCAGGAGATCGTCATTCACCTGGCCCGGGTGGTGCGCTGACTACATCTCCTCTTGCACGCTGTACCGAAAGCGCTTGCGTGCGTTGAGCATGGCGCGGCGCAAAATCTCGTGCACATCCTCAGGTTGCTTCACATTGTTGAGCCTGGCTTCGGGCAATGAGGGGTCTGCGCTACGGATGAGAACGTCTCCTACTCCCAGCGCCCGCTCCGCCATGCTCTGCTCGAAATCGATATCCTGAATGCGGATGAGCTCAATATCATCGCGATCCTTGCCCAAGAGACCGCGGATGATGCGAACCCGCTCGGTGGTGATCTGGTAATGCGTAAGGAAGGAGAGGAAGGGGCGTCCTTCCCATAGAATGACCTCATCACTGTTCAAAACAGCTTCGACAGCATCCCCCTGCCGCCCGGGCAGTCCTGCATCCTCCAACGACGCATCGATGAGCGTCATCACGCCGTCGAGGATGGCGTCGACCAGCGTTTCCAGCTCCTCCGGAGGAATGGCGTTGACAGGCCGCCCGCTTTGAGCAATGCTCTTCCACACGCGCTCCCGGGCCTGAGTCTTGATCTGTTCGAGATTGGACATATCTGGTCTCCGTGATTGATGAGCGTTTCGATGATGTGATTATAGGGGATTGCGAATCCTCGCGCAATGCATCTGGCTGTGAGGCGTTTCAATCTCGGGACGATTCATCAATGTGGTCGGGACGCATATGCGGCCGGGCGCAGGGCCCAACGGAAAATGCGCTCAGAGAGGACATCAGCGCGGAATACCAGAAGCCCGCGCCCCAACAGAGGTGCATGGTCGGAAAAGCCAGCCCGATGCGGGGCGCCAAACGCCATCCCCGCCCGACCGCCAGCAACGCCGTCGTCAGACTGATGATCAGCACATAGGGCAACGTCAAGGCCAACAGAGGCCAGGGAGCGAAAGGTGCGAGCGCCATCCCCAGAACCAGCCCCGCCAGCCACAGAGCCGGGAGAAGATGCCGCCAACGCATAGCTCGCGGGTGTCTGCGCCAGGTGACAGCCCGCCAACATCCATACCGAAAGTATTGTTTCGCCAACGCCCGCAAGCTGTCCCGAGCGATGTACATCAGCCGTATGTCCTGAGCAACCAGGAGACGGCCTCCCAGCTTGCGCAAGCGTGTGTTCAGATCGTAATCTTCATTGGCGACGAAGCCCTCATCCCAACCGCCCGCCCGATGCAGCCAATCGACCCAATACGCGCCCAGATAGATGGTCTCACTCTCCCCCGTGACATTGGTGCGGCGATATTTCGGACTGCCTGCGCCCAGAGGATGGTTCAGCACCAGCGCAATGGCCCGTCCGGCGTCGCTCGCTCCGATGGCGACTTGGGCGCCGCCCACGCCCGCCCATTCCCCCTCTTGCAGATGCGCCACGCAGCGTTCGAGGTAATCCGGGGCGGGACGGCTGCGCGCGTCCAGACGCACGAAGAACTCACCCCGGGCCATGTCCAGCGCCCGATTGAGCCCCGCGGCGGCGATGCGTCCAGGATTGGGGATGACTTCAAAATCGGGAAAATCCCGCCCCGCCGCCCGGGCCAAAGCCACGCTGTCGTCGTCGGAGCCGCCATCGGCCACGATGATCTGCATGGCATGGCGCGGCCAGGTCTGCGCCCGAAGCGCATCCAGCAAACCGGGCAGGCGCTCAGCCTCATTTAGCACCGGAATCGCGATGGTGACGATGGGGTAATCAGTCATCCTCATCATCTTACTTTACTTGGGGTGCGTTTCAAAAATAGGGACATTCGCATCCAGCAGTTTCAAATTTGTCGTTGCTCCAAGCCCCCCTCCCAGCCTCCCCCCGTTACGACAGCCGTCGCACGGGGGGAGGAGCCCGGCGAGAGCAAAAAATCTTTGTAGCTGAAGGGCTCCCTCCCTCGAACGCGAACGTAG
>CAZYSY010000002.1:0-11244 GCA_964650295.1 uncultured Caldilineales bacterium
CGCCAGATACGCGTTGGCGATGGGCTGTGGCGGGCCAAAAGCGGGCGCGGGCGTGGGAGGGACAGGGGTCGCCGGGGGTGGAGGGGGTGGCGTGGGCAAAGGAGCGTTGGGCTGTCCGGGCGTGACCGCGCGCACATCCCAATCGCCACTCCCATCGGGATAACGACTAAAAGAACGATCATAGCCCGGAGAATGATCCCACGCAAAACTTTCAACCACCCGCCAACTGTTCTCCTCGGGCATCACCACATGGATGACGCCTCCATTGTTAGAAAGGCGGATGTTACTCTCACGGCCAAAAACCACCAAGAAATCATGCGCTGCAAGAATCGCATCATCTGGGAATTCATAATACCACCCCGTAGGCAAACCATCGTCTCCCAACTGCCCTCCCCATAACCTCCATCCGGCCAGCGTGAACGTCTGATTGGTTCGGTTATACAACTCGATCCACTCATCATCCGCAGAGGCTTCACCATCTCCATCCCAATCATAATTTTGTGGGGCTGGCAAGATTTCATTGAGCGACACCTGGCCCGGCGCTGGAGACGGCAAAGGCGTTAGGGTGGGAGTTGGCCCGACGTTGGGTTTGCCAGGACTAGGTGGGTATGAATTGGTCCAGACGCCCGCGCCATCTTCACTACGCGACCAGGCCCGATCTTCCCCTGTCCAGGGAAATGAAAAGGCATCCATGACCTGTTGTGCGGTATTCAATAAACGCGCTTCGTCACCGTCGTTATTCAGGGCAATGCCGGTCTCGCTCCGAAAGAAAACCAGAAATCCTCGAGGTTCGATCCTCATCCCCAAAGGAATTTGATAGGGCGGACTCCCACCATCCAAATCATCTAGCCACCAGCCCCCCACATCAATCGCAACAGCTTGCGAGTTAAACAGTTCGATGAACTCATCTTTGAAATCCGCCTTGCCATCACCATCGAAGTCGATATTTTTGGGACTTGGCAATATCTCGTTAAGCATGATGAGACCAGGTGGGGCTGGTGTTGGCGTAGATGGTGGCGGTTGATTTGGCCCCCCGGGACTAGGCTCATATTCCTCTGTCCACACGCCTCCGCCATCGATTGTTCGCGACCAGGCGGCGTCGTAATGACTGGCTTCGTAGCTCATCTCATCCATCACGGTGTGCCCATCTGGCGCCAGAAGTCGCACTTTATCCCCATCATTGTTCAGCGCCACCCCGGTATCGGCATGAAACAATAACACAAACCCGTGAGCGTCGATGATTGTTCCCGCCTTAATCAAATAAGGAACAGAACCGGCTTCATTGTCATCCAACCACCAGCCGCCAATATCCATGGCAACATCAGCGGTGTTGTACAATTCGACATACTCATCAGCGGAATTGACCGCTCCATCACCATCGAAATCGATATTTTTCGGTGCAGGCAAAATCTCATTTAGCATTACGATCCCAGAGGGAGGTAAAGTTGACGTGGGCGTAGGAGCCACCGTATTCACCGGAGTTGGCGTCGGAGTCATGGTTGCTGTAGACGAGCTCGTAGGTGTCATGGTTATGGTAGCGGTGATGGTGGATGTCGTCGTCCCGGTGGGGGTAAGCGTCTTGGTGAGCGTCACCGTGGAAGAAGAGACAGGCGTCTGCTCAACACAATCCGCAATATGCCACCCCAAACCATCAAACACATCTTTCGCAAAACCATCCCACTCCGTCGCTGGATCGAAAGCATCGGTAGTATTGGCGTCTCCTTTAAAAACCCAAGATTTACGACGAAGCGTGTGATCTTTCGTGCCGGTGTCTCCACCCCCCCATTGTGCGCCAGGATCCCCTAACGTATCTCCCAAAAAATCAATAACAACCTCATCCTTCATTAATGCAACGCCATCATCGCCATTGAAATTCAAATCAGAGGAGAGCAAATCAGCCAAATCAAGAAATTCGGCAGCGCTATGAGCTAATATGAACGTATCGCCAGAGGAGAGAGTGCCAGATAATGCAATTTTCTTATCAGGCTCTGCGCCGCCGTTACGATAGATCCAGATTGCATAACCATCCAAATTGACATCATGCCCCAAACCATTAAATATCTCCACCCCTTTGTTAAACCCGGAACCCTCGACATACTCTGAAAGAAATAATGATGAACAGGTTTGCGCTTCTCCGCGAGCCGTAGGAGGCCAACTCCAGACAAGCATCACCAGCGCCACAAAAAACAAAATAAAAACGATCAACCTGCCTTCGCGCACAGCGCACCTCCAACCAAAACAAAAATATAGCCAAATGTGCAACTTTTTCTGGCCAACAGCGGGCTTATCAGATGTTTCTGATGAACAAATCGGCGACCATGGACGAAAATCGATCCAAAAACAGCACCTCCCTTCGTGGATGTTGGCCCTATCGTCCTTTCGTCCATTTGCAGAACAATGGATCAAAACATCAACACCCGCTTTTCAGGACGAAAAAGTCGCGCGTCAGGTAAATAAATTCAAATCATTCAACAATCGATAGCGATGGATGCTTTGCAGACAATGGCGTAAATCGCGCTGTTATGATTCTAACGAAAAAACAAGTATTTTTCAAACAGATGACTCAGGAGGCAGTAGTTTCAAATTTGTCGTTGCTCCAAGCCCCCCTCCCAGCCCCCCCCCGTTACGACAGCCGTCGCACGGGGGGAGGAGCCCGGCGAGAGCAAAAAATCTTTGTAGCTGGAGGACTCCCTCCCTCGAACGCGAGCGTAGCGAGTGTCGGGGGAGATACTGTGTTAAATGTCAAGCCTTTGGGGGCAAAAAGGAGGCGGGGAAGCCTCAGATAAACACTTTCTGGCCAGTTTTCCCTAAATTTGAAATTGCTGCTCAGGGGGGACGTTTCAAAATTGGGGCAATCATTGCCATCCCGCCTGATGGGTCCGGCTCCGGAGCGGAGCTCTCCAGGGCGGATTCGTAATCCGCCCGGCAAAACAGAAAAGCGCCCAACATTGAACCATGCCCTGACAATGGGTGCGGTTCAAAATAGATGCATTCACTCGATGTAGACCGACTGAGGTTGTCAGGCCAGCGAGTCATAGACCGCACGTGCACATTTTTGCTCTCTAGCCGGAACTGTGACCCGACGACATTGATAAACTACCCCTAAATCGAAACGCACCCCTCAAGGAGCATTTCAATGTTGAATCATCCCCCCACAAAGCATGCTTACATAACGCTCTGAATTGGGAAGTAGTGTGTTATTATTGAAGACATCCATTATTGTGTCCAATATGCAACTTTTTATGACGCCTCAACAAGTTTAAGTAGATGCGCATTTTGATGAACATAGACGATGGTTCGCCTCGTCCACCTTTGTTTCCGCCAAACAAACCGACGACTATGGATTAAAATCGCCCCAAACAGATAATAACAGCATTTTTCCTCCTCCATTTTCATTCTGTCTTCCCCTCGTCTGCTTGCGGGATGGCAGAACCAAGCATCAACGCCCACCTTTCAGAACGAAAAAAATCGCACATCAGGTTTATTATTATTTTTCGGCGAGGTTCATTTTAATGGTGAACCTCACACATTCCTAAAGGAGCAATATCATGGGTGAAGCAATCGCTGCACATCGGCCCGTCGACACCAACCGCGGTGAAATCGTTAGCTGGGCCATGTATGATTGGGCCAACTCCGCATTCAGCACCATCGTAGTGACAACATTGCTCGGTCCCTATCTCTCAAATTTAGCCCAGGCCTCGGGGGGCGTCAGTTTTCTGGGGATGCGTTTCGAGCCCGACGCCTTCTTTCCCACCATGGTCTCTATCTCTGTGATTTTACAGGTCTTTCTGTTGCCATTGTTGGGAACAATTGCCGATTATTCGACACTAAAAAAACGCCTCATGCTGTTCTTTGCCACCGTTGGCGCAGTCGCCACCTTGCTCTTGTTCTTCGTCAAACCTGATTTACCCTTACTGGGAAGCAATGGCGCTGTGCTGATGGGGGGGGTGCTATTCATTATCGCCAACCTGGCGTTTGGCGCTGCAGTAGTACTTTACAATGCATTTTTGCCCGATATCGCTGAACCCAAGGACCGGGACAAAGTCAGCTCTTTTGGTTGGGCGCTGGGATATCTGGGCGGTGGGCTGGCGTTGCTCATTGCCTTAGGGCTTTTCACCCTGATGGATGATAAAGGCTTAGCTGTACGTATTGGCCTGGCGCTGGCCGGAGCCTGGTGGCTTATTTTCACATTGGCTTTTCCCGCCCGCAAGTTGCGCCAACGCCCGGCGCTCAAACAGCTCCCCGAAGGAGAATCTTACCTGAGTCAGGGAGTCAAACAGATCATCCGCACCCTTACCACTATGTATCGCGACTATCCCGAAACCCTGAAATACCTGATCGCCTACCTTATTTATAATGATGGCATCCAGACGGTGATCGTGGTGTCCACCATGTTCGCGGCCACCGAACTGGGGGCCGGCGCAGATGTGCTCATGATCCTCATCCTCATGATTCAGTTCCTTGCCTTTTTCGGCGCACTCTTTTTTGGTTGGCTGGCCGGAAAAATTGGAGCAAAAAAAGCGATCATTATCTCGATTGTCATCTGGGCGGGAATCGTCATTTACGCCTACGCGTTGCTCTATCAAATTTGGCAACTTTTTGTGTTGGGCGCATTTGTGGCGTTAGTGATGGGAGGCTCTCAAGCGCTCAGCCGCTCTCTCTACTCCCAACTCATTCCGCGCCAGAATGAATCTGAATACTTTGGTTTTTATGAAATCAGCGAACGTGGCACATCGTGGATCGGGCCATTGGTTTTTGCCGCTGCGGTGCAATTCACAGGCAGTTCCCGGGTCGCCATCCTATCCCTCATCCTCTTCTTTATCGTGGGCCTGCTTTTGCTCTTGCCTGTCAATGTACGCAAAGCCATGTTGGATGCGGGCAACGATCCATCTGGCGTGGTAATTTGAAAAAAGATGATATAAAGACATGAAACGTGAGGCGTGAATCAATCCCCACCGCCCCCAATATCCAATCTCTCCATCCCCAAACTCCCTACCATGCCCCAACCAACCATCGCCCTGGAATCAACCGTGATTGCCCACGGACTGCCTTACCCCAAAAACTACGAAACCGCCCTGCATCTGGAAGCCATTGCCCGGGAAGCAGGCGTAGAGCCCAAAACCTGCGGCTTCTGGCGGGGCGAGCCTGTCGCCGGCCTCACCCACGAGCAGATCGCCCACTTCGCCCGCGGCGAGGATGTGATTAAGGCCTCCCTGCGCGATCTGTCCATCGTGGCCGCCCGCGGCCTGCATGCGGCCACCACCGTGGCCACCACCATGTGGGTGGCTCACCGTCACGGCATCCAGGTCTTCGCCACCGGCGGACTGGGCGGCGTCCACCGCGGAAATGATTATGACGAATCTGCAGACCTGACCGCACTGGCGACGATTCCAGTGCTGGTGGTGTGTGCGGGCGCCAAGGCCATTCTGGACCTGCCCCGCACCCGCGAGCGCCTGGAAACCCTGGGCGTGCCTGTTATCGGCTATGGCGTGGACGATATCCCCGCTTTCTACACCCGCAGCAGCGGCCTGCCTGTAGACGCCCGCTGCGACACACCCGAGGAGGTTGCGGCCATCTGGCAGGCGCACCGGCGGCTGGGGTTACGCACAGGCATGTTGGTCGCTGCTCCCGTGCCCGAGGACGATGCGATGGACGAAGCTCTGGCCAATGCAGCCATCGAAAAGGCCCTGGCTGCGGCTGACGCCGCTGGCGTCAAGGGCAAGGAGATCACGCCTTTCCTGCTGGCGTACATCGCAGAATACACGGGCGAAATCTCGTTACGGGCCAATCTGGCGCTACTGGAAAACAACGTGCGCCTGGCCGCAGCCATCGCCCGAGCGTTGGAAAGCTGAGAGAACCTCCCACAAGAACGCAAAACCAATCCCTATGCCGATCCTTCGCCCAGACACGCTCTCTGCAGCGCTGGATATCCTGGCCCGACCAGTGCTAGTGCAAGCAACCGCTGGCGGCCCCCCTCCCCGTCCCGCTCCCCACGCCCTACTCATGGATACAGGGCGGATCAGCGAAATGTCAGGGATTCATCGTCTGGGCGGAGAGATCGTCGTGGGAGTCAACAACAGTTGGGACAACATCCTCCGCTCCTCGCTTTTGCGGCCAGGGGCATCTGCGCTGGTTGAAGCTGCAGCGCTGATGGAGGAGGAGCAACCGGGCGGAGTATTGCTGCATGCGTTGGATACAGCTCCAGGGGAAACCCTCATTCACCTGGCCCTTACCGTGCTTGATGCTAAAATCGAACTGGCAATGCGTGAGTCTTCCGCGCGCATCTTGCGCCAAACCATCCCCTGGCAACACGCTCTAAAATCTCCTCCCGAACAACCTTATCTCCCAATAAATATCTGTTTTCACCTACCCATCATCGCTGTTGGCAGCGCCCTCCACCAAGAAACGCACTTATCACCCTTGCAACCCGACGTCAGTGCGGCTGCCGTTCTGATGATTCTCGATCCTGACTCTGGTCAAATTACCGCGGCGCGGCTGGCGCTCGGCAATCCCCCCTTTCTTTGTCCGGCCCTGGCCGGCATTATTGGTCTGAAACCTGGACGCGAAGCCATTGCAGAAGCTGTGCGCCTGGTGCGTTCTTGTCGACAAAAAACGGGCGACGACTACTCGTTTGCGCTTTCGCCCCATCTATTACGCGAGACGCTAGACCTGGCCTTGGCCCGGGCGCAGGCCCACTGAAAACCCTCCTTATGCAGCACATCACCATCAAATTCGGCCAACCGCTGTCTCAGAGCATAGGCCAACGCCGCATCACCATGGATTTGCCCGATCACAGCAGTGTCGCCGACCTGCTGACGCTATTGGCGCAGCGTTATCCCGGCTTTGATCAATCCTTCCGGGGCAAAGCGCTGAACCGCCACGCCCCCTACATCTTTTTCCTCAATGGCCGCCCGGTGACTCCGCCCAACTATGACATCACAGTCCTGAATGATGGCGATGTGGTGCATCTGGTGTTGCCAGTGGTGGGGGGATCGAATGGCTGATCCCCTGCCCCGCGACTTCTACGCCCGCTCAGCGGTGGAACTGGCCCCCGACCTGCTGGGCAAACGCCTGGTGAGGGAGTTGGACGGCCTCCTGCTGGCCGGACGCATCGTGGAGGTGGAGGCCTATCTGGGAAGCGAGGACGCCGCGTCCCACGCGTTTCGCGGGCCCACGCCCCGCAATCGCAGCATGTTCGGGCCGCCCGGCCACGCCTACGTCTATCTCATCTACGGCGTGCACTACTGCCTCAACATCGTCACCGGGCCCGAGGGCGATGGTCAGGCCGTGCTCATCCGGGCGCTGGAGCCGCTGGCAGGCATCGATGTGATGCAGGCCCATCGCGGGAATGTCGTCGATCGGAACCTGACCAACGGGCCGGGCAAGCTGTGTCAGGCCCTGGGTATCGACAAACGGCTGGACGGGCACGATCTCTGTCTGGGGGAGACGCTGTGGCTGGAGGATGCGCCGCAGCCGGAAGAACCCATCTGCGCCGGACCTCGCGTGGGCGTGCGGGGGGATGACGCCGCGCTGTCCCGCCCCTGGCGCTACTTTCTCAAAGACAATCCCTACGTCTCCCGCACATCGCTCAACCGGGCGTGCGATTCGATCAAACGTGCGGCTTCTGCCGGGGATTCAGCCAGCGGGTAAGAATTTCAACGTTTACCAAACCAGTGTGCATCATAACAGCACTGGCGCTACAATCTAGTTGCGTTTGGGTCTCGTTTGCGTTTCGTCCAGCTTTGGCCCAAAATAGCTAACGACAGCTCCCCCCTTTCCCACACGCCCGCTGCAGGATGCCAACATGACAGACCTTCCTCCCGCCCCAGCTTCTCAACCCGAGCCCGCTCCTCTCTCCCGCTCCGCCGATAACACGCTGGCCTGGATACTCGTTTTCGGGCTCATGGCCTGGGCGCTGCTGTGGACGATGATCATCCAGTGGTGGACTCTGGGTTACGCCTGGTGGGGCGACATCACCACCACAGGCATGTCCCAGCACCAGGCGTTGATGTTTGGCCTGCTGGCGCCGCTGGTGATCGGAGGCCCGCTGTTGCTGGGGCTACTGATCAAGGCTCCGCGACCGAACGCAGTGGTGCGCACGCTGCTGTGGGCGACACTGGCTTCGCTGCTCTTCCTACTGCCGCGAGCCCTGTTTCCGCCCAACGCCACCTACGCCGCGGCCCTGAGCCGGACGGCCCTGGGACTGATGTTCGGAGCGGGCCTGCTGGCCGGATCGGGAAAAAAGGGTCGTCTGGGGCGCTGCGATGTGACCGCGTTGCTGTTGGGACTATTGTTGGGCTTGCTCTTCCTCATCCCCTGGCTGATGTTCGGGGCGTTGGGCAACGGCTGGGACATCTTTGTGGATGGGTTACAGGCCCTGGCCCTGGCTCTGACAATGGTGGGATTGGCCGCCTATCTGCTGCCTCAACTGGCGGAAACCTCGAACAACCAGCGCCGCAACCTCTTTTTGGGCGGCAGCGCCCTGCTGGTCTCCTTCCTCATGATCGGCGGCAGTTGGGGGCAGATGGATTATCAGGCCCTGCTCATGGGCGTGCTGCCTGCACTGGGCTTCCCCCTGGCCCTGTTCGGGCTCGGGCAGCGTAAATATCCGGCTGGCGCGGGCTTTGTGCTGGCTTTGCTGACTGCATTCGGGCCGCTGGCCTTCTTCGATCCCATCGAGCTGAACATGTACGGGCTGTTCAGCGGCGAGGCGGCCAAATGGGCATTCACCGCCACCACCTGGACGGTAACCTTGGGCTGGATCGCGCTCTTCCTGGCGATCATCGTCACCGACAAGCTGCTGCGCCCGATACTGAGGGCTGTGTGGGGAGGACTGGCCGTGGTCGCGGCCGTGGGAGCCGTCGTGGTGTATCTGCTGGTAGGGCAGCCCGGTTTCTTTGGCGATGATTTCTTCGTGGTGATGAGCTCTCAGGCCGATCTCTCCCGAGCCAAAAGCATTGCAGATGTGGATGAACGGCGGGCCTGGGTGTATGAGACCCTGGTGGAGCACGCGGATGTCAGCCAGAAAGACTTGCGCGAGTGGCTGGATGCTCGCGGCATCCCCTACACCCCCTACTACCTGACCAACGGGGTCGAAGTGCACGCGTCCGCGCTGCGCCGCTGGCAGATCGGGCGACGGTCCGACGTACTCAAGATCGTGTACAGCCCCGAGCTGCGTCCCATCCCCGAGCTGCCCGAGATGACGCCGGGCAATGCGAGCAAGCCCACCTCGCCCACCTGGGGCCTGGAGGAAATGGGCGTCCCCAGGGTGTGGAATGAACTGGGCGTGACCGGAAAAGGCGTGGTGATCGGTCAGTCTGACTCGGGCGTGGATGCAACGCACCCCGCCCTGGCCGACAGCTATCGCGGCAGCAAAATGGGCTCAGACGATTACAACTGGCTGGATCCGTGGTATGGCAAGCCCCAGCCCTACGACATCAACGGCCATGGCACCCACACTCTGGCCACTGCGGCCGGAGATGATCTGGTGGGCGTGGCGCCCGACGCCGAGTGGTTCGCCTGCGCCAATCTGGTGCGGACCTTTGGCAGCCCGGCCTACTACCTGACCTGTATGCAGTTCATGCTCGCTCCCTATCCTCAGGCTGGAGATCCGTTGCGAGACGGCAAACCCGAGCTGGCCGCAGATGTTAGCACCAACTCCTGGGGTTGCCCCGCCCGCATCGAGGGCTGTGATCAAGAAACCTTGTGGTTTGCGTCTCAGGCCTTGCGCGCTGCAGGCATCTTCTTCGTGGCCGCGGTGGGCAACGAAGGCCCGGCCTGCAACTCGATGCACACGCCTCCCGGAAACTACGCCAACACCATCATGGCCGTAGGTGCGCTGACGCCCGAGGGCGACATCGCAACCTTCTCCAACCGCGGGCCCGAGACCCACTCCCCAGACGGCGCGCGAGGCCCCGACATCCTGGCTCCGGGCGTAGAAGTGCTCTCCGCCTGGCCGGGCGACCGTTGGAACAGCATCGAGGGCACCTCTATGGCCGCGCCTCATATAGCGGGCGTGGCCGCGCTCATGTGGTCGGCCAATCCTGCGCTGCGGGGCAACGTGGAGGAAACCGAACGCATCATTCTGGAAACCGCCAATCCCTACCAGGGCGCACCCGACCAGTGCAGCCAGCCGGACCAGTTGCCCGATCCTGCGTTCGGCTACGGCGTCATCGACGCGTACGAGGCGGTAAAAGCCGCTTTGGCGTGGCAACCGTAACGCTTTGCGTCAGAAATGGTGAACATCTTTCATTTTTTGGGATTGAGTTCTTTTTCATTGGGGCGCACCGATGTAAAATAGATGTCGCCTGTATTTTCAAACTTTACAAATATCTTTTCTCAAAGTCGAGGATATCCCAATGGACCTATTAGCCGGTCTCAAGCAAGAGTCCGTGGTAAAAATGAACCTGGCGGACTACTGCACAGCCGAAGTGGATGCTTCGGTCAAAGAAGTTCTGGCCGCCATGAACGAGCAGCACTGTCACAATGCATTGATTCTGCGTGGGGGCAAGTTAGCGGGCATTTTCACCGATCGGGATGTGTTGATGAAAATCGCAGATAACCCCGAAACCCTGGAGCAGCCTGTCGGCGAATTGATGACGACAGAGGTCGTGACCATCTCCAAGGCGGCGACAGCCGCGGATGCCCTGGCGTTGATGTCCCTCAAACACATTCGCAACGTGCCCGTGGTCGAGGACGATGGCAGCGTTGTTGGGAATTTCACTCATTTTTCGGTATTGGATTTCCTGGCCGAAAAATTTCCAGATGTATCGTTGACGCATTTTCCCAATTATTCTCGCCGTTTTTCCCGGCGTCGGCATGGCGGTTGATTCTTGAATGAATAAACAGTATCAAATAATTCTCAGTGTGTTCTGAGAATCAACAAGGAGACTTTATGCAATGACTGAGCAAAAACAAACGCCCGTCAAAGAGCTTGAGGATGTTGTCATCCGGTTTGCAGGAGACTCGGGTGATGGCATGCAGCTCACAGGCAGCCAATTCACCAATACGGCTGCCATTGTCGGCAACGACATCAGCACCTTCCCCGATTATCCTGCCGAAATTCGGGCCCCGGCCGGCACCCTGGGCGGCGTCAGCGGCTTTCAGGTGCATCTGGCGCACCACGACATCTGGACCCCGGGCGACAGCCCCGATGTGCTGGTGGCCATGAACCCGGCCGCACTCAAGGTCAGCCTGCCCGATCTTGACAAGGGCGCGATCATCATCGTCAACACCGACGCCTTC
>CAZYSY010000003.1:0-4895 GCA_964650295.1 uncultured Caldilineales bacterium
ACCATTGATGGTGAGGGTGATTTCGGTGGGATTGCCTCTCATTTATTTCTCCTCCATGCACTGGATCAAGGCGTCCTGACTGACCACAGCGGCCATGGCCCGGCGATATTCTTCTGAGCCCAGGTAATCGCTGCGGGGCGAGGTCTCGGCAGCGATGGCCTGCGCCACGGTTTCGATGGCCACAGCATCTAATGGCCTACCCGCCAGTTGGGCCGGGGCCTGAGCCATTCCCACGGTGCGCTTCCACACGCCAGTCATAGCGACCCGGGCTTCTTTGACCACGCCGCCATCTGTCTCCACCACCGCTACAGCGCCTACGATGGGGGTATCTGTGGGCAGGCGAGAGACTTCGCCTTTGCCCCAACGGAGGTTTTCGCTCTCAGAGCGGATGAGGATGGCCTCGGGGCGGCCTTTGGGCCTGATTTCCCGTTTGAGATATGCGTCCAGGGGCGCGGTCTCGCCGCTGTCGAAAGCGACTTGCGCGTCCCAGGCCAGCAAGGCCGCGGCCCACATCGGACCCTGGTCTATAGAGAGAGATGCCTGCAAGACCTCGGTGTCGTTGCGTCGCTGCCAAACGAAACAGCGGCCTAAGGACCAGCGTAGCAATTCCGGTGTGTTGCTGGCTTCATAAACGCGTTGTAGGCTCGCTGTGCCTTCCAGACGCAGCAGGCCCGAGTCGGAGGCTATTAGGAGCGAGTCAGGGGAGGGGGATGTCATAAACTTTCTCCGGAAGGTGATGAATACGGAAATTATTCTTTGCCTAAAAGAGGAGCACCACTGGCGCGATGCTCAGCCACCCAGCCCTGTTTTCCATTCCAGTCGACATACCACCACGTGAGGTTATCAGCCTGGGCTGGGCCTGTGAGAATTATAACGCGGGCGCCGTGTGGAATAAGAGTGATGCGGTCGCTGACCGGTTTATTTTTGTAACCTGGAGAGCGGCGCATATTTACTGGCCCCTCATTAACATTCACTGCAATGTCACCTGGTTTGAATGTCCAATTGCCGGGTAGGGGGGTTGGTAATCCGGGAGGGAGGTTTTCTGTTTGAGAGGATGTGGGTGTTGGGCTGGGAGTAAATGTAGGTGTAATTGTAGGTTGTGGCGTCCAAGAACGATTAGGAGCCGCGCCAATGTTGAGCGTCTCTGCAACTTTGGGGAGAAACACTGTTGTGACCGTGCAAACGATGCTGCCGGCAAGAAGTATTGACATCAAGAATCCGTAAAAAATAGGGTGACGAGACATGAGTCAAAACGAGAGTGATGCTTTCGCTGAGATAGCTGAGATGAAAGTTAGATGACCATTTGCTCACCCATGCCTTCGCCAAGGGAGACGCGGGTAAGGGCGAAAGGGTTGCCTTCAGGATCAAGAATGCCGCTAATTAGGTCAGCCAGCAACCGAGCGCTGGCTGGTGTTGCCATGATTCCATGCCCGCTGAAGCCGCTGATGACCCAAAGGCCTGGGCGCTCTTCCACCGGTCCAATGAGTGGATTATGATCGGGGCTAACGGTGTATTGTCCCGCGTGGAGGAAGATGTTGTCTCGTTTTAGCGTTTCGGCTACATCCAACCAGAAGGGGTTGAGCCGATACACGCCTTCCATCACCCGAAAGGTAAAGTGTGGGTCGGGGCTGATATGGCGCTGGGGGGGGGATGGGGCTTCTGGCTCAGCCCAAGCTAGAGCAGCACCAGGCCCTTCTGGGCGCCAATGGGCGCCGCTATCTTCGTCGATGGTCATAGCCGCCCAATGAGGGATGAGATCGTGCGCTCCAATAACCACGCGGTGGCGCCGTATCGGCTGCAACGGAAGCTCGACCCCAGCTGTGCGCGCCAGTTGGGCGGTAAAAGGCCCTGCAGCCAGAACTACTGCGTCCGCCTCTAGCTCACCGTTCGGTGTGAGCACTCCAGTGACGCTTTCGCCTCGTGTTAGCAACTTTAGCGCCTCGGTGCGCATCTGAAAGGTGACTCCGAAATGTTGTGCCGCATGCTTGAAGCCCATCAAGGCTTCGTGGGCTGAAAGCCAACCATCCTTGGCGCGAAAGGTGGCAGCCAGGGCTTCTGGCGCCAGGTAAGGGAAACGCCGATGCAGAATGTCTCCCTCCAGATACTCTACATCTGGCAGACCGTGCGCATTCTGGTATAAGACCCGTTCCTTCATTCTGGCGGCTGTATCTTCTTTTGACGTAACGAACAGATAGCCCTGTTGATGGAAGCCTATATCATGTTCAGTCGGGAGGTTGAGTATCTGATTGAAGTGTTCGTAAAAATCAATTCCTTCCTTCATCAAGGCGATGTTCACCTGGTCGGTAAATTGGGCGCGTACAGCTTGTAGCGAGGCCGCTGTGGTTAATGTCCCCAGCGTAGGTGCTCGCTCCAGCAAGATCACCTGAAAGCCTGCTTTTCCCAGAAAATAAGCGCTAGCGACGCCGATGATACCGCCGCCAATGATGATGATGCGAGACATGGTCTACATCATACACGGATTTGCCCAGCTTTTCAAATGCGCGTGACACCAAAAAATTTGGTATAATCGAGTTGCGTTTAATCTTGCTCATATTTTAGCCTGCCCAATAGCTGAAGAACGCAGATGTCGTGGTGAAATGATATTGGTAGAGGAGCGTCTGTGATAGCCGTTCTCTCGCCATCAACCTTCTTTAAAGGATGATTTATCATGAACAATCTCAGTGAAATCATCGAATCGATTCGCAAGGACCTCGAGGCTCGTAACGCTGCCCGAGATTTGGCGCTCAAGCGCTCGCGTGAACTTATTCGCTATTGCTCATTAAGTATTCGCGCCTGTCATCGTCATGAGTTTGATCTCGCTTTGGATCTGCTTATTAAGGTGGATGAACTCGCCGATCAAATGATTACTGATTTGGACGATTATCCCGATTTATATCATGCTGGTTACACTCGGGACGCTTTAAAAGAGGCGACCGAGGCTCATCTAGTTTATGCTCTTATCCATCACGATCCGCTACCCACACCAGCGGAGCTAAATGTGCCCCACAGCGCATATCTGGGGGGGCTGGCTGAGGCCGCCACCGAAATGCGACGTTACATTTTAGATCTCATTCGTCAAGATCGATTAGAGGAGGCTGAAGGTTATTTTGTAAAGATGGATGATATTTACAGCGTTCTGGTCACCATTGACTTTCCCGACGCCATCACCGGCGGTCTTCGTCGCCAGACCGACATCGTACGTGGGGTTACTGAACGCACTCGAGGCGATCTGACTGTGGCAGTGCGCCAGAGGCGGTTAGAGCGGGCTTTGAGTAAATTTGAAGAACAAGTCCATTCTTAGGTATTAGACCTTATGTCTTCATCTCATGATGTCATCTCTGCCAGCGAAGTTGGGCAATGGGTCTATTGCCAGCGAGCCTGGGTTCTGTCCCGTGAGGGTGAGAGCAATAGCAACGTCGGGGCACTTCTCCGTGGTGAAAAGTATCATTATCGGTATGGACTCGGCTTTGAAACATCGAGGGTTTTGTTTTGGATTGGCGCTGTTTTGATGTTCTTGGGCGCTCTCGTCTTGTAATTGTTAATGTTTTATGTTTTCCGATAGATCGACGCGTGTAGCATTTGGCATGGTCCTACTGGTGGGTTTTGCCTCTTTGGCCGTATGGGCCACGACCGTAGTGGACAATGGTTCGGTGCTGGCAATTTCAGCAACTGCCACTCCCACTAAAACGCCAGCGTTTGGCCTGGTGGGCAACAATGCTACGGGGACGGCTTTGGTCATGGCAGCGTTGCCTACCCTTACTCCCACTGCCAGCCCCGAATTCACTTATCCTACCAGCAAGCCTCCTACTCCAACATTAGTTTCGGTTCCTGCCAATACCATTTTGCATCGATTGAGGGATATCGCCCGCATGTATGGGTTGTATCCAAAGGGCGATTACATCATTGTGGATCAGGACAGGCAAAAGATGTTCGTAGTTGATGCAGGTGTTTTGTTGCGCTCCATGGATGTCACTACCGGCGATCCCGAGCAGGGATGGGAAACTCCAGCATGGTTCGGTTTGGTTGGCGAGTATTGGGGCACATTTCAAGGAGCTGGAGGCGTCATGGCTGATGATGGTTGGTGGCTGTTCCAACGCAGCGGCAACTTCCTGATCCATGGTTTGCCTTACACTCTAGGAGCCGAAGGGGAGAAGATTTATGTTGGGATGGAGGATTTGGGAGCAGCGCCTGCATCTCATGGCTGCATCCGTCTTTCACCTCAAGATGCCTCATGGTTCCGTAGTTGGCAACCCCAGGGGCGCCCCATCATAATTTTGCCTTTTGCCTCATCCCAGGTGGAGCCGTGATTTTCTTAGCGTTTCTATTTTTGCTGAGCGGGATAATTGTGGTAGTGTTTGCAATCATGCTGCACCGTTCCAGTGGTTTGCCAACTGGGCAGGTAATCTTTGATGATGTCGGGAACAGGCGCCGGAATGAACTTTCTTTTGTTCTCCTCCCGTTATCATCTTACCGGTAAGCCCGATGAGCTGCGGGAGGAACTATTAGCAGTTATTGCAAGCCATGCGTAAGGCGCACCACCATCGTTCCATCCACCGCTGCCATTCGGATCCCAGGCGTTGCCATTATTGTGGTGATCGCTCAGTCTGTGACGAGACGTTGGTGCACTGAGTTTCTTTCTGCCCGTGCAGCAACGTCCATTCCAGACCATCGGCCAGGGCCTGCCAGCTGGCGTCGATGATATTGGTGCTGGCGCCCACCGTCGTCCAGCGGCGTTCGCCATCGCGAAAATCGATGAGGACGCGGGTGGTAGCGGCGGTAGCCATGTGGGTATCGAGAATCCGCACCTTATAATCGGTAAGGTGGACATTTTGCAATTGCGGATAGAAGCGTTCCAGGGCTTTGCGCAAAGCCAGGTTCAGCGCATTGACCGGGCC
>CAZYSY010000004.1:0-19734 GCA_964650295.1 uncultured Caldilineales bacterium
GAGTAAACTCGGACTCTCCAGGCGCTTTGCGCCAGCGGTCGACCTCCGTCGACCGTCTCTGGTTGGTGAAGGGACGGCGTAGGCCGTCCGTTGGCCAGAGGCCAATAGAGACCGACTTCAGTCGGCCTGTCGGGCCGGCCGTCGTCTTCTTCCCTCAAAGCAGACTTGACTTAGTACTAGTTTTCGATACAGTTACCGTCCACTCTGCCTCATGAGGTAAACCATGAAAAACCGCAGCAAACTCTTTATCAGCATTATGATCGTCTTTCTGGCTTTGGGTGGAATCGCCAACACCGCCTTTGCTCAAGGTGGTCCCGATCCCCAGCCCGCGCCCCCAATGCCCGTACATCGTTTTCTCCCGGGAGTTCAATTGAGGCAAATGCTAATTGACGCCTTCGCACAAGCATTGAACATGTCGCCCGATGAGCTCCTCCAGACATTGCATCAGGGCAAATCGCCAGAAGAATTGATTCAGCAGCGTCAGATGGACCAAACCGCGGTGATCGAAGCGCTGCAGCAGGCATGGAACACCGAAGGCAAACGTGTCATCGACCAGTTCATCAAAGAAGGCTTGCCGCCAGCAAGAGCGCCGCACGCTACACTCAAACGGCAATGGTTCCATGACCGGCAATGGACCGGCGCCATGGCGAAAGCGCTGGGGATGAAACCTGTTGATGTGGTTAAAGCCTTACACTCGGGTCAAACCCTGGAGGAAATCGCCCAGGCCCAAGGCAAAAGTGTGCAAGACCTTTTCGACGCCATCATTGCCGCCGAAAAGGCACATCTAGATCAGGCGGTGGCGGATGGCAAGATCACGCCAGAGCAGGCCGAAGAGGCGCTAAACCATATTTCCGAAAAGGCCAAAACATGGCTGGACAGGGGCGTTTTGACGGGTAAACGCCCCATCAGGATGGCTCGCACATCCACGTTTTGGATCAAACTTGCAGCAGAGTCGTTAAACATACCTGCAGACGAATTCGTCAAAGCTCTGCGCCAAGGCCAAACGCCCGCCCAGATCGCTGAAGCCCACGGCGTTTCAGGCCAAGCGCTGATCGACGCGATGCTGCAAATTCAGCGCCGCCAGCTGGAAGAAGTGGTGAAAGCGGGCAACATGAAACACCAGCGCATGGAACGCATCCTGGCAGACCAAAGCAAAGCGCTCAAAAAATGGGTGAAAAAAGGACCTCCGCCTCCCCGAGGCAACCGCTAACGCCTCTCGATGATGTCCACACAAAAGCCTCCGGCCCTCACCGGAGGCTTTGTCGCGCGTCCTAGAAACATTGTTGAAACCACGCCAACAACGGGGAACTGTTGTGTTGCTTTTTGCGTAATATGATAGAATGACGCGATAGCGTAGCGATAATCCTTTAATCAAGAAGACATTATTTTATGTTCGACATTTCCAATCTCTCGATTCTTACACTCTTTGCGGTCATTCCAGTTCTCGGTTTTCTGATCTTCATCCATGAGCTGGGACATTTTCTTGCGGCCAAATGGATGGGCGTACGCGTACTCGAATTCGGATTCGGCTATCCTCCCCGCATGATCAAGCTCTTTGAGCGCGGAGGTGTGGAATACACCCTGAATTGGCTTCCTTTTGGCGGATTTGTGCGCATGGCAGGCGAAGATGGAGAGGACGATGACCCTCATTCGCTGCCCAACATTGCCCCCTGGCGACGCATCGTCGTCATGGTTGCAGGCCCTTTTATGAACCTGGTGACAGCTGCGGTTATCTTTGCGGTGTTGATGATGGCGGGCGTCCCTACATTTACGGGCAATCCCGAAGCTGTCCCTGTACAGATCGCAGCCGTCTCTCCGGGCAGTCCCGCGGCAGAGGCGGGCGTCCAACCGGGAGACATCATTCTCGCCATCAATGGCGAAGCCATCACCGGCATCAATAACGTGGTCGAAGCCATCAATAGCAACGCCGGCAAAACCATCACCTTAACGCTACAACGAGAAGGTTCTGAAGTTAAGCTCTCCTTACGCCCGCGCCTTCCCGAGGAAATTCCGCCAGGACAAGGCGCCACAGGCGTGCAAATTCAACCCTACATTGGCGAAGGAGATATCCAGCTGGTGCGCTACGGCCCCATAGAAGCGCTCGTTGGCGGGGTCAAACAAACCTGGACAACCATCGTAATGATGCTCGCTGGCCTGGCGCACATGATTCGCGGCTTCATCTCCCCCAACGTGCCAGCTCCCGAAGGAGGGGTGGGCGGACTGGTGGCCATCGGGCGCATCACAGCCGAAGTGGCCAAGCAAGGATGGCGCGACCTGTTGAACCTGACCGCTTTTCTCAGCATCAACCTTGCCATCCTCAATTTATTGCCGATTCCAGCGCTGGATGGAGGCCGCATTGTCTTTGCTCTGGCCGAAATGATCAGCCGCAAACGTATCCCCCCCGAGAAGGAAGCGCTGATTCATTTCGCGGGGTTTGTGTTGCTCATCGGCCTCATGATTATCGTCACCTTCATGGATATCAGCAACTGGATTGCCGGGAAACCACCTATTCCGGGCGGCTAATGGGTCTGGCCGATCTTCATCTGCATAGCACGTTCAGTGATGGCACCGCCACCGTGGAAGCCATCCTCTATTACGCCTCCACCCACACCGAACTCGACGTCATCGCCATCACCGATCACAACACCCTGGAAGGGGCGATGCAGGCTCTGAAATTGGCGGAGAGATTTCGGGTGGAGGTCATCCCTGGGATGGAAGTCAGCACCCAGGAAGGGGATTTATTGGCGCTTTTTGTCACCGAACCGGTGGCGGCCGGCCTCACATTTGTCGATACAGCGCGTCGAGTGCGAGAAATCGGGGGGCTGCCCATTGCTCCTCATCCCTTCGATTGGCTGGCCCGGGGCGTTGGCGCTCGCCGTCTGCGCCAAATTCAGCAAGAGCATCCAGGCCTTATTGCAGGCGTCGAAGTCATCAATGGCGCTTTGCTGACGCCCATCGGCAACCATCGGGCCGAAAAATTGCGTTGGGAACTGGGCTTACCCGGCGTTGGTGGATCCGATGCACACATGCTGGAAGACATCGGCGCTGGTTTCACCATCTTTGTGGGTAAAAGCGCAACCGAGTTGCACACAGCGTTGGAAAATGGCGATGTGACGCCTGCCGCTCGCAAACGCAACAGCCACTACTACCGTCGGGCCATGACTCGATTTGCGCTGCGCATGGGCTTGGGCGTAGCCCACGAACTGGAAGACCAAAAAGATGTGGAACGTCTGCGTCAACGACGTATTCCCTAATCTTCTCCCCGCACCTTACCTCGCCATTGTTTGATCTGCGCCCGGCGACGCTTGGCCTGCAAGCGTTTCTGTTTCGCAGCCAGACTAGGACGCGAGGGAACTCTTTTTTTTCGCAACTTGACAGCCTCGCGCAACAACGCCACGAAACGATCTGTTACATCCCGCTTGTTTGCCAACTGCGAGCGGTGTACGCTGGATGTAAGGTGCAACACGCCTTCCTTGTCGATTCGGCGCGCCAAAGTCCGCTCGATACGCTGGCGTTGCGTTTTGGAAAGACTGGGAGAACGACGCACATCCCATAATAACTCCACCTGACTTTCAGTGCGATTGACATGCTGACCGCCAGGCCCATGGCTGCGCGCGTAGCGATAATGTAATTCGTGCAGCGGAATTTGCAAATTATCGTTAACAATCAGTACATCAGACTCGTTCATGGCGTTTTTAGTCAATCTTGGGTATCATATCGGGCATCTTTTCTGAATTCTACCACACCATTCATCATACCCGCCCAAAACAGCCCATGCAAACCGCTCAACGCTTCCAGAACATCCGTGAATCAGTCATTCGTGAAATGACCAGGCTGGCGATCCAACATGACGCCATCAATCTCAGCCAGGGATTCCCCGATTTCGATCCCCCAGCAGAGGTGCTGCAAGCCGCCACCGACGCCATTCAACAAGGACTCAACCAATACACCATCACCTGGGGATATCCGCCACTGCGCCAAAAACTCGCCGATCTTTACCGTCAACGCCTGGGATGGCCAGTTTTGCCGGATGAGCATGTGGTGATCACCTGCGGCGTCACCGAGGCCCTGGCCGCGGCCATGCTAGCCGTGCTCGACCCGGGAGACGAAATCATTATTCTGGATCCGGCCCACGAAACGTTCAGGCCCGCGGCGCAGATAGCGGGCGCTCAACCGGTCTCAGTGGTATTACCCGCTCCCGACTTCCGATTAGATCGGCAACGCCTGGAAAACGCGGTAACGTCCCGCACCAAGGCCCTCATTCTGAACACTCCCCACAACCCGTCGGGGCGGGTGTTTGACGAAAAAGAAATCGCAGGCGTCATCGATGTGGTCACCCGCCATGACCTGATCCTCATCACCGATGAAATCTACGACCAGATTTTGTATGATGGGCGGGAGCATATTTCGCCTGGCAGCCTGCCACCACTACGCGAACGCACCATCACCATTGGCGGCATGGGCAAAACCTACGCGATCACAGGCTGGCGTCTTGGCTACGCCATTGCCCCCACCTCGCTGGCCCGGGCGGTGAAACCCGCTCATGACTTTCTTACCGTGTGTGCGGCTACGCCGCTGCAAGCTGCCGCACTGGCCGCCCTGAATCTGCCCCCGCATTTTTACCAAAAACAACGTCAAGAATATCATCACCGACGAGCGCTAATGTCGGAGATATTGAGCAATCTTGACTTTAATTTTAGTCAGCCCCAAGGCGCATATTACATTCTGGCCGACTACCGACAACTTTCCATCCCTCAGGCCCGTTGGAATGCTGACGCGTTCGCCCGGTGGATGACCACCGAGGTGGGCGTAGCCGTGGTTCCTGGCCCCAATTTCTATGCCGATCCCGCCCAGGGTGAAGGCCTCATTCGCTTTGCTTATCCCAAAAAGATTGAGACGCTGCGGCTCGCGGCGCAGCGCATGGCGCGACTAAAAGGATGATGACCGATCTTGCGCAAACCCTGACCAACAAGATCGCCCAGGCACATCACCGCTTGTTGGTTGAGTATGGTGAACCACAACGAAAAGCCTGCAACTTCCATCATCGATAACAGCGCCAAAATCAACGCCATGTGCTAAAATAAGAAAGATCTATTGCTCTCCCCTTTTTCTGACCTATGGAACTCAAAGTTTACTGGCATATTATCAAAAAGCGTGGTTGGATCATCCTGCTGGCCGCGATGATCGCAGGCGTAGCAGCCTATGGATTCAGCCACTTCCAAAAACCCATTTACCGGGCCCGGATTCTGGTGAGCGTGCGCCCGGCCCGGGCCGATTTCGGTCTCACCAGCTCCACCAAGGACCTGCTGCGCAACTTCCAGACCAATCTGCTCACCCACCGCATGGCCCAGAAGGTCATCGATCGGGCGCAGTTGGATATGAACACCTACGAGCTGCTGAGCGAAGTCGAAGTCAATCCTGAGCCCGACCGTTTCGTCATGGAGATCGTGGCCAAGGACCCCGACCCGCAGACCGCGGTCACCATCGTGCAGACCATGGCCCAGACCTTCGTGGATGAGCAAGAAGCATGGAACCAGAAGCAGGACAAACGGGACCGCATCGATGTGTGGATCGTGGATGACGCCCGGGATGCGCCCCTGTGGCGGCCCAACCCCAAGCTGAACGCGGTGGCGGGTTTTATTCTGGGCGCGCTCATCGGCGCCATCATCGTCTTCGCTCTGGAATGGGCCGAGTCCGCGTATGTCCGCACATCGGACGATATGGAACGGTTCGGCATTCGCGTCCTGGGAGCCATTCCCGGCCCCAAAACCGCGAAGCGGAAGGCTTGAAAGGTCACATTTGCACAGGTAGGCTATTGACGCGAGACCTGCTACAAAAAAATGTCACTGCTACCGATTTCGTCAAATGTCAAGCGTCATGTGTTGTTGCGTGAGAGTTTGATGTTTGATGTCGGGCAAGTGCATTAAGAATGGTTACGAAAGACCATTGATCACTGTTTCGGCCCCTGGCCGAATGAATTCGGTTCTGGGGCGTTCCGCCGCCCGTCCCCCTGCGGGGACGGTTTCCGGTTGCGATTTTGCAACCCATTTTTGAAAGAAAGGCTGTCAGCGCAGGCTGACAGGCGGCCGGAGGCCCCAGCCCTGATTTCAATCGGCGGGCAACTGGACACGAAATTTGTATCTGGTAGCCAGATCATCCTTTACCGCACACTGAATACTGAGAACACGCCATGACCGCCAACCTCATCACCCTCACCGATGCGCAGTCGCCCCGAGCCGAGGCTTATCGCAGCTTGCGCACCAATCTCGATTTTTACAGCCTGGAAAATCCTCTGCACACCCTGCTCATTACCAGCGCCGAGCCGGAGGATGACAAGACCACGGTGCTGGCGAATCTGGGCGTCATCAGCGCCCAGGGCGGCAAGCGGGTCATCCTGGTGGATGCTGATTTGCGCAGGCCCAAGCTACATGAGGTCTTCGGGGTGAGCAATGAGCGGGGGCTGGCCACCGCGCTCGTGGATGAACACGCTGCGCTGCCCATTTTCGACACCGAAATCGCCAATTTGCGCGTCGTGCCGGCCGGGCCCACGCCCACCAATCCCGCAGACTTGCTGGCCTCGGCCCGTATGGATGCGATCATCGCCCAACTGAAGGAGCAGGCCGATGTGGTGCTTTTCGACGCAGCGCCCCTCATCGCGGTCACTGATGGCGCACTGCTGGCCACCAAGGTGGATGGCGTGCTGCTGGTGGCCCGGGCCGGGCACACCAAGCGCGAGTTCGTGGAACGGGCCAAGGATGTGCTCGCCAAGGTCAAGGCCAATCTGGTGGGCTCGGTGCTGACCAACGCAGCCCTGGATACGGGCGTGTACAATTATTACGGAAAATAATCGGAGATCGGGACGGAGGATGTCTCCGGTTTTCGCTCTTTCGTCCTTTCTGAATACGAGGCAACCCTATGAAAGCGCTGATCCTCAGCGGGGGCAAGGGCTCCCGGCTCTATCCTCTCACCTACACCAACGCCAAACAACTCATTCCCGTGGCCAACAAGCCCGTGCTTTTCCGGGTCATCGAGGCCATTCACGACGCAGGCATCGATGACATGGGCATCGTCATCGGCAGCGGCGAAAATGGCCGCAAGGTGCGGGCCGCGGTGGGCGATGGCGGGCGCTGGGGCGTGAAGATCACTTACATCGTGCAGGATGAACCCAAGGGCCTGGCCCATGCGGTGCTCATCGCCCGCGACTATCTGGGCGACGACCGCTTCGTCATGTTCCTGGGCGATAACGTCATCGAGGGGGGGATCAGCAACCTCATCCGCGAGTTCGAGACCTCCGACTACAACAGCCAGATCGTGCTCACCCGGGTGGCGGAGCCCCAGCACTATGGCGTGGCCGAGCTCAACCCCGATGGCAGCATCAAGCAACTGGTAGAAAAACCACGGCAGCCCAAGAGCGATCTGGCCCTGGTGGGCATCTACATGTTCGATGAGCATGTGCACGAGGCGGTGCGCAGCATCAAGCCCTCGTGGCGGGGCGAGCTGGAGATCACCGACGCCATCCAGTGGTTGGTGGACGCGGGCTATCATGTGCATCCCTACATCCATCGCGGCTGGTGGATCGATACCGGCAAGCCCATTGACATGCTGGCGGCCAATAGCAAGGTGCTGGAGGAGCTATCGCCGCGCATCGATGGCTTTGTGGACAAGGATTCGGAGGTGGATGAGCGGGTGACGGTGGAGCCGGGCGCGCAGATCATCAACAGCGTGGTGCGAGGCCCGACCATCATTGGCGAAAACACCCGCATCATCAACAGCTATGTGGGGCCCTTCACCTCCATCTACCACGATTGTCTCATCGAGAACGCGGAGATCGAGCACTGCATCATGCTGGAGCACAGCCAGATCAGCGATGTGGACGCCCGCATCACCGACAGCCTCATCGGGCGCAACGTGACCATCCAGCGCTCGGAGCTGAAGCCGCGGGCCCTGAAGCTGACCCTGGGCGACAACTCCCGCGTTGGGCTAATTTAGCTTGCCCGGCGGATTGCGAATCCACCTTTGCAGCATCACTCTTGTTACAAGCTTGCTCCGAAGCCGGATTCACAATCCGGCGTTGGTTGTAGCGAAATGGACAAACTTTTCTCCAAGGAAAATCTCGTTGCTCTGGCTTTGGCCCTGATGGTCATCGCCATCATCATCGCGGCCACCGACGCCTCGCCCCAATGGATTTATCAGGGGTTTTAGGCATGTTCGAGGTTCCAAGTTCTAAGTTCGAGGTTCAAAGTTCTAAGTTCGGAGTTCGAATACTTCAACTGATTACTGATCACTGCTCACTGATTACTGGCCATGGGTTTGGGGCTTGAGACGATACTGGTTTTTACGGTCTTCGCGCTGCTGTACGCGGGTCTGGCCCGCGGCCGCGGCCGAAACTGGCTGCTGTTTGGAGCCAGCATCGTGGCGGTGTATTGGCTGCAACCCTGGCTGCCCATCCGCTACGCGGATTTCCTGTTGCCCACCTTCACTCTGATGTTGGCCGTTGGGGGCTGGTGGCTGACCCGTCAACCGGAGCATGAACGGCGCTGGCGGCTGGCGCGAGAAGACTGGGCGGCGCTGGCGGTGTTGCTCGGGTTGATCTTGCTGATGGGGATGAACCGGTTTCTGGCTCCCGACTGGCGGCTGACGCCCTCCCGCCCCCCGGCGCCCGGCCTGATTTTGGCCGCGCTGGCGCTGATGGGCGTGACGCTGGCCGCGGTGACGCCGCTGTTGGCCGGACCCAAACGCTGGTGGACCCTTACCGGCGGCATCCTGGTCATCGTGGGCGTCTTCGTCGTGCTGAAAACGCCCGCTCTCAGCCAGGCCGTGGCCGCGTGGTGGCGCTCGCTGACGGGCCAGAACCCGGACCTGGCCTCGCCCGCGGATCTGGGCTGGCTGGGCTTTTCCTATGTCAGCTTCCGCATCATCCACACCCTGCGCGACCGGCAGACGGGCCTGCTGCCCGACCTGAGTCTGCAAGAGTACGTGGCCTATGTCATCTTCTTCCCCGCGTTCATCGCCGGGCCCATCGACCGGGCCGAGCGTTTTCAGAAGGATTGGCGGGCGCTGCCGGGCCTGCGCGGGTTGGACGCATCCCGCCTGAGCGAGGGCGGCGCCCGCATCCTCACCGGCATGTTCAAGAAATTCGTCATCGCCGACACCCTGGCCCTGGGCATGGCGCTCACGCCCGATCTGGCGCAGCAGGCGCACAGCGCGCTGGGCCTGTGGGCGCTGCTCTACGGTTACGCCTTTCGCCTCTACTTCGATTTCGCCGGCTACACCGACATCGCCATTGGCGTGGGTTTGCTGCTGGGCGTGCGTCTGCCCGAAAATTTCAAGCGTCCCTATCTCAAAACCAACATCACCACCTTCTGGCAGAGCTGGCACATCACCCTCAGCGACTGGGCCCGCTTCTACATCTTCTCTCCCCTCAGCCGCAGTCTGTTGCGCCGCAAACCCCGGCCCTCGCCCCGGCTCATCGTCTTTCTGGGCCTGATGGCCACCATGCTCACCATCGGCCTGTGGCACGGCATCGGCTGGACTTTCGTCATCTGGGGCGCGTGGCATGGCCTGGGCCTGTTCATCCACAAAGTGTGGAGCGATCGCACCCGCAAGTGGTATCGGGGCCTGGCCGAGCATCCCCGCAAAAAGCGGGCGTGGACGCTGTTCGCCTGGTTCATCACCTTTCAGTTCGTGGTGTTGGGCTGGGTGTGGTTCCTGCTGCCCGACGCGGGCCTGGCCGCCCGCACCTTCCTCCGCCTCTTCGGCCTGTAATAAGGATTGAGGATTGAAGATTAATGATTAAAGGCTCGTTCATCTTCCCAAATGCCTTCATCTTCAATCTTTAATCTTTAATCACTAATCATTCAACATCCATGCCCCTCCCTCCTCCCCTTGCCACTTTCTTCCGATCCGCGACCTGGCGGCTGGTGGGGCGCGTCTTGCTCAAGGCGGCGCTGATTTTCGTGGCGCTGAACCTGCTGTTTGCGTGGGCCTATCCCCTGGAGACGCTGGGGAAGGCGTCGCTTTACAACATCGCCTGGCCCGGGCGGCTGCGTCTGCCCTACGGCGAAGACCCGACTCAAGACTACAACCTCAGCCTCTACAACGTCCCGGCCATGTTTCACAGCCACACGCTGATGCAGAAGAAAGCCGGGGATGAATTCCGGGTGCTGGTCATCGGCGATTCCGCCACCTGGGGCTGGTTTTTGCAAAATCAGGACACCCTGGTCGGGCGATTGAACGCGGGCGGGTACAAAACCGATGATGGGCGCAGGCTGACGTTCTACAATCTGGGCTATCCGGTGATGTCATTGACCAAAGACCTGATGCTGCTGGATGAGGCGATGCAGTATCAGCCCGACCTCATCCTCTGGCCCGCGACCCTGGAATCCTTCGCCCGATCGCGCCAGCTCGATCATCCCCTGCTGCAAAACAACCCCGACCGGGTGCGGCGGCTCATCGCCGCATATCATCTTGATCTTGACCCCGCTGATCCCCGCTTCGTCGAGCCCGACTTCTGGCAGCGCAGCATTGTGGGGCAACGCCGCGAGCTGGCGAACCTGATGCGGCTGCAAAGTCTGGGCCCGGCCTGGGGCGCGACCGGCGTCGATCAATTCATTCCCGCAGAAATCCCCCTGCGCAAGAGCGATCTGGAAGCGGACCTGAGCTGGAAAGACCTGTCCGAGCCCACCACGCTGGACGAGAGCCTGCTGGCGCTGGATGTGCTGGCCGCGGGCGTAGCCCGGGCGGACGATCTTCCCGTGCTCATTGTCAACGAGCCCATGTTCATCAGCCATGGCGCCAACAGCGACATTCGCTACAACAGCTTCTATCCCCGCTGGGCCTATGACCAGTATCGGGCGCTGCTGGCGGAGCGGGCGCAGGAAAACGGCTGGGATTACCTCGACCTGTGGGACAGCATCCCGCCGGAGGAGTTCACCGACACGCCCGTGCATCTCACCCCCGCGGGCTCGCAGATGCTGGCGGACCTGCTCGGGCCTGAGGTGGTGCAACGGGCGGCCGGGGAATGACGCGGCTCAAAGGAGCGAACTATTGGGGAGCGGCTCTGGTCTTCCTTGCGGTGATGGGGCTGCTCTTGGGCCGCCGTCTGGGCGTTTCGGGATTGTGGTTTCTGTTCCTGTTTGCCGCGGGCGTCACGCTCATGGTGCTCCATGATGCGGGCAGAGACGCGGCCCGTTCGCCTCTTACTTTTCTGGTCTTGTTCGGGCTCTACATGGCCCTGGCTTTCTGGGATTTCGCACTCATTCTCATCCTCCTCCCCGCCATCATCCTCACCATGATCTTGGGGCCATTCATGATCGGCGCGGCAGTGCTTTCGGGGCTGATGCTGGGCGTCTATCTCATCGAGAACATCCTGCATTTCGATATCGACGGCGTTTCGGGCCTGGAAACAGCATCACAGGCGGGCGTTGCCGTGCTCATTTTCGCGGCCAGCATCCTGGCGCTGTGGTGGCATTTCAGCCGGGCGGGCGGTGAAGATCGGTTTATCGATCGGGCCGGATCCTGGGGTGAAGCTGTGCGCGGGCGATTGCAGGATGCAGTCGATGTCATGATTGCTAAATGAGGATGCCGGGAGTGCATTTCAATTGGGGTGCCATGTGTTTAATGGCGCACTGGCCAGGTGAACTCGGGATCTGCAGGCGTTTCGCGCCAGTGGTCGACCTCCGGAGCCCCAGACAGCGGAGACCGTGCGCTGGCCGCGGGCCTGAAGCGCCCGACTTGATTCGGCCAGGAACTCGAAAAAGCAACCCAATTTCAGTAGATCACGATTGCGAGAGTATGTGTCCCGCCGGATTGCGAATCCGGCGGGTTTGACGCTCGGATCACCGCCGGATCACGGATCCGGCTCTGCGCATCATGGCAAATCGTGATCTACTGAATTTGGAAACGCACTCGATGTCGGTTCAAGGCTTGGGATTCAGGAAAGTAAAGGGGTATAATCGAATCCCGTTGCAAACACTTCTTCTGGAGCGACTCTCATGCCGAATTTGGACGAAAGCATCGTGCGGGAGAAAATCCGCACCTACATTACCCATGAACTTATCCGCGATCCCGACTACGATCTGGCCGATGATGAGGAAATCATCACCGAAGGACTGATGGATTCCTTCTCATTGGCCGATTTTGCAGTCTTTGTCGAGCAGGAATTCGATGTCTACATCCCAGATCCCGACCTGACGGTGGATAAGATGGACACCTTGAATCAGATGGTCGACCGCGTGCTTCGAGGGTAGATAGTGCTCACGCCCGAAACTCGCCCGACCTTTGCCACGCTGCTGGACGCCGCTGCCCTACAAGCGTCTCATGCAGACGCACCCGTCATCAGTTTCATTGCCACAGGTGCAGATCCCATCCAGGTTTCTCGCACCCAGTTTCAGGAGCGAGTGCGCGGCTATGCCGCTGGTCTGACGCGGCTGGGCGTAGCTGTGGGTGATCTGGTCATCATCGCCCACACCCAAAACCTGGAAAGCATATACGCCTTCTGGGGGGCCATGTACATGGGCGCAATTCCTTCCATGTTTCCCACCCTAACAGAGAAACTGGATCCGCGCACCTATATGCACAACATGAACGAGCTGGTGGCCCGCTCGGGCGTGCGCCTCATCTTTACCAGCGATGACTTTGCGCCGGTGATGGCTCGCACCGCTAACTGCCCGGTGATTGGCGCCACCGAACTGGCTGGATTGGCTGAGGATGTTGGGCAGGATGAGCTTCAGCCGCACCTGGCCCATCCAGAAGCGATCGCCTTTCTGCAGCACTCCAGCGGCACCACGGGCTTGCAAAAAGGGGTGGCGTTAAGCCATGGGGCGGTGCTGAATCAACTCGCGAGCTACGCCGAGGCCATTGCTCTACGTGAGGATGATGTCATCGTGAGCTGGCTCCCCCTGTACCACGACATGGGACTCATCGCCGGATTCATGCAGCCACTGGTGCAGGGAATTCCCCTCATCCTTATGTCCCCCTTCGACTGGGTGAAACACCCTGCCCTGCTGTTCCGAGCCATCCACGAACATGGTGGCACCCTGACCTGGCTGCCCAACTTCGCATACAATCACCTGGCCCGCCGGGTGCGGCAACGCGATATGGCAGGAGTACGGTTGGATAGTATGAGGATGTTTATCAACTGCTCGGAGCCAGTGCGTCACGACAGCCATCAGTTATTTCTACAACGTTTCAAGGATGCGGGCGTGCGGGAAGAAATGTTGGCCGTGAGCTATGCCATGGCAGAAAACACCTTCGCCGTGACGCAAACGCTGCCGGGCCATCCGCCACATTTGGATGTGGTGGATCGACGGGAGTTGGAGGGGAAGCAACTTGCCATTCCTATCCCGCCTGGCCCCCGAGCCGCGACCCTGGTCTCATGCGGGCCCACTATTACTCATACTCAGGCCCAAGTGTTGGATGACCACGGGCAAGTTCTGCCCGAACGACTCGTGGGTGAGATCGCCATCCGCAGCAATTGCATGCTGAGGGGCTATTACAAACGCCCCGACCTGAATCCCTTCCGCGATGGTTGGTATCTTACCGGCGATATGGGTTATATGGCCGAAGGCGAGCTCTACATTGTGGGTCGCAAAAAGGATTTGATCATCAACGCGGGCAAAAATATCTATCCTCAGGACATCGAGGCCATTGTCAACACTGTGCCGGGCGTGCATCCGGGACGAGCAGTGGTCTTTGGCGTCCCCGACGAGCGAGAGGGCACCGAGCTCATTGTGGTGGTGGCCGAGGTGGATACCACTGATCCGCAAAAGCGCAAAGAAATCGCCAAGGCTATCCGGCAAGCCGTGGCGCAAAACAGCACCGTGACTGCAAGTTATGTCAAACTAGTTGGACGCAAATGGCTGATCAAGACATCCAGCGGTAAGATCGCGCGGGCAGCGAATCGCGCCAAATGGTTGGCGGAACAAGGTTACGGCCCAAGCGTCAACGCTGGCGCCGCCGGAAAGGGTGATGGGCGATCATCGCAGGAGAAATGACGCAACAAAGGGCGAACCTCTTGCGAAGTCCGCCCTTTCACATTCAACTGAAGGGTGATTGGGGTTAGTAGGGATTATTTGCGTTGACGCGACCCCAACCGAAATAGGCATCCTTGCCCGGATCGCCCAAATCGTCAGCTGTGCGTTTCAAGGCCAGTTTGACGAGGGCCGGGTTCATGTCTCCGCCATTGGCGCCAATGATGATGGCGGCCACGCCCGAAGCATGGGGGGCAGCCATGCTGGTGCCAGCGCCCCAGTACCAGGCCCCAGCCGAACCAGTGCTGAAGACAAGATCGAAGACCCAGCAAGGTCGAGTAAGCGGGCCAACCGTGCACTCCGACTCATTGTCGATGAAGTAATATTCATAGTTGCCGCCGGGTGCAGCATTCTGGATCGAATGTCCGTAGTTGGTGTAGAAGGTGGGGATGTCGAGGTTGGTCGTAGGATCCACAGCCCAGCCGATGGGGGCCGTCGCCGATATAGACAAATAGCGAGGGATGTCAGAGGGGAGATGGTGGAAGGTGCCATCGACACTGGAGCCATCATTGCCAGCCGCGGCGATGAGCGTGGCTCCATGCATATTGGCGTAGCGTCCAGCTCGCTCCAATGCAGTCACCAACGCCGAAACTTCCAACGCGTCGTCAATGCTCTCAATCTCCGATTCATCGATGCCCGCTCCCAGGCTCATATTGATGACATCTGCGCCGATGTCCGCAGCATACACGATAGCATCCAACAGCCAGTCGAAATCGCCAGTGCCATCGTAAGAGGAAAGCACCTTGACCATGACGATCTCCGCCTCGGGCGCGATGCCGATGACGCCATAGCCGTTATCGGCCGCGGCAATGGTGCCTGCCACATGGGTGCCATGACTGAAGGGATCTTCAGGATCGTCAGTGACGTATTCGAATGTTTCACCTGGGACGAAAGAGGTGCTCAGATCCACATTGAGGTTGGGAGCCAGATCAGGATGGTCAGAGTCGATACCATCATCCAGAACCGCTACCCGGACGCCTGCGCCACGACCACGAGTCTCCCATGCTTCAACCGCATCTACCGCGTCGTGCCCCCACTGCAAGTCGAAGAAGAAATCATCGTCACCACTGTTGGGGGGATTGCCAATCTCCTCTGGCGTCACTGCAAGGGGAACGACAGGATCAATCACGCTAACCTTGATGTTTGGCGCAATCGAATCCACTGTGCGCAACCGGGAGATTCGTGAAGGGAACGCAGGGTTACGGGAGGTGGCCACAACCACGCCGATCTTATCGATGGTGTTGGTTACAGTGCCGCCAGCAGCTTCGATTTGGGCAATCAAACGGGGCGAAATGCGATTGGTCTTGCTAACAATGATGTAAGACCTCGCTGTTGGCCCGGCAGCGCTGGCGATAGCCGTTGTCACCAGAATAATCAGCATCGCCAAAAGAACAACTTTTAACAACCTGCTGTGCATAACAATCCTCCTCTTCATTGAAGAAAATGGATGAAATTGGGGTTTGTTTAGAAATGAGTGTACTGCAATAGCGTCAACCTCCTATCGTGGGGATGACCGTAAACCTTCACCACAAAACGTTTTAGCGCTCGTTACGGCAACGTTGAAACGACACTGTATAAAATCATACCATAGAGATTTTCCACTCGCAAATTTGCCTGTTGTGACGGGTGCGTTTCAGAATGGGGGCAGGCATTGTAACACCCGCCGGATTGCGAATCCGGCTCCGAAGCGGGGCTCCCCAGCGCGGATTCGCAATCCGCCCGGCCAAAAACTAAAAGCGCCCCTTCGATGACGCGATTTGACGCAAGCACGCCCTTTTGTTACACTGTCAACGATACAAGCGTCGGGGCCCAAATTCAACGGGGTGTTTTTGCGCGTCTGACAGGCCATAACCCGAAAATTTCCCTTGAGCCATTCTCTTCTGCGAGCCTTCGCGGCCCAAATTCACGTCCTCACGCCTTACCATGACAACATCTATCAACCCTGCAATGCAGGAACTCAAAGCTACTGCATCAAAAAATCGTTTGGCGGGCCTGTGGCACTTGCTGCGAGGCTTTTACACAGCATTTATCACAGCCAATCTGGCTCTGGGCATCTCGGCCCTCTCCCGCACGGTCACCTATCTGCTCATCGGCTATTTTGTGGATGATGTGTTAGGCCAGAACAAACCGTGGCAAACACTGGTCTGGGTGGCGCTGGGCTTCTTAGGCCTGGCACTGCTGCAAGGTGGCTTCACTTTTCTTAGCGGCTGGCTGGCTACCCGTACTGCCGAAGGCATCGCCCAACGCTTGCGAAACTACGTCTACGACCACATTCAGCGGCTTAGCTTTTCCTATCACGATCAAACCCGTACCGGTGAACTCATCCAGCGCGCCACCTCGGATGTAGAGGCGGTACGCAAGTTTTATCAGGAACAAGCCATGAGCATCGGGCGCATTTCCCTGCTATTCATCATCAATTTTGTAGCCATCTGGCGCATCAACGCCCGCCTGGCTGGCATTTCGGTGATGGCTGTGCCGGTGTTGGTACTCATCTCGTGGTTCTTTTTCCGCTACATCTCCCGGCAATATGAGCGCCACCAAGAACAAAGCGCACTGCTTTCATCTACCCTGCAAGAGAATTTGTATGGCGTGCGGGTGGTCAAGGCCTTTGCCCGCCAGGATTATGAAATTCAAAAATTCAGGAACATCAACTGGCAACAATTTCATCTGGGCCGGGGCCTGGTATTGCTTCATGCCCTGTTTTGGCCCATTTCCGATTTGATTGCCGGTTCACAAATGCTCATCGGTTACATTGCTGGTGGGCTCATGGTGATGAACGGAAGCATCAGCATCGGAAATTATCTTTCTTATGCCGGCATGCTCATCTTCATCATTTGGCCCATGCGTAACCTGGGGCGTGTTATTGTGCAAACCTCTACAGCATTGGTTTCCTACGAGCGGGTAGCCACCATCATCAACGAAGAGCAAGAGGCGCTGGATGATGGCGACTATCGGCCAGAGGGGCCCGTTGATGGCGATATCGTATTCGAGGATGTTTCCTTCGCGTATGCTGGCGAGACTGAAAGCACCATCCTCAAGCACATCAGCTTCCGGTGTCGCCCCGGACAGACAGTGGCGCTGCTGGGCGCATCGGGATCGGGCAAAACCACCCTGGTTAATTTGCTGCCCCGCTTTTACGAGTACACCTCCGGGCGCATCCTGCTGGATGGCGTGGAGCTGCGACGCTACACGCGCAGCTACCTGCGCAGCCAGATGGCATTTGTCGAACAGGAGCCTTTCCTCTTTTCCCGCACCCTACGCGAAAATATCGCCTACGGTCTTAATCATCAGGTTTCGGATGAAGCGATTATCGCTGCTGCCCGCGCGGCCGCTATCCACGAAAGCATCAGCCACTTTCCCCAAGGCTACGATACACTGGTGGGTGAACGTGGTGTCACACTTTCGGGCGGGCAAAAACAACGCATTGCCATTGCCCGCGCCATCTTGCGCAATCCCCGCATTTTGATTTTGGATGATGCCACCAGCTCGGTAGATGCTGAGACAGAGGAAAAAATCCAGCAGGCGCTGCAAGAATTGATGACCGGGCGCACTACCTTTATCATTGCCCATCGCTTCCAAACCGTTATGGATGCCGATTTGATTCTGGTGCTGGATAAAGGCAAAATTGTGCAACTGGGCAATCATGCCGAGCTGGTGCAACAAGAAGGGTTTTACCGTGATATTTACACGCTGCAATCGCAACTCGGCGCGGTTGACTGAGAGATAAAGCCATGACAGATAAACATCAATTTGAAGAAGAAGATTTTGTTTCACAAGTTAATGGGCAGGTGCTCAAGCGCATTTTGGCGCAGGCCCGTCCCCATTGGCCCATGATGCTGGGGTTTTTGCTGGCCATTGCCCTGGTTTCGATTGTCGAAGGCTACATGACCTTTCTGAGCAAACGCATGATTGATGAAGGTATTCTGTCAGGAAATCGTGAGCAGCTCATGGCCTTAGCCTGGAAGTATCTGGCTTTGATTGTGGTCTCCAGCGCGGGCGTGTTCAGTTTTATCTACATGGCTGGCACGATGAGCCAGCGAATACGCTATGATTTGCGCCAAGCCTTGTTCGAGCATCTGCAAACACTCTCCTTTTCCTACTTCGATGGCACCCCTTTGGGTTGGATTATTTCGCGCGTCACCTCCGATACCGATCGTGTGGGCGAGCTGGTAAGTTGGGGGATGTTGGATAGCACCTGGGCCTTCATCAGCATTGGTGCCTCCTTTTATTTCATGTTCAAAATCAACTGGCGTCTGGCCAGCATTGTTTTGCTGGTGCTGCCGGTGTTGGTGATGGTGGCCTTTTATTTCAAGAAGATGATTCTGGTATCGTATCGTCAGGTGCGCAAGCTGAATTCGCAGATTACCGGCTCGTTCAACGAAAATATCACCGGAGTGCGTGTTACCAAAGCGTTTGGCCGCGAGATGGCGAACCTGACAGAGTTTGCCGAGCTTTCGGGCCAGCGCTATCGCTCCGGTTATCGGGCGGGATGGCTTTCGGCGCTGTTTTTGCCGGCAGTGCAACTCATTAGTGCGGTGGCCATTAGTGCCGTGGTGTTGGTCGGGGGGCTTCAGGCCCGAACAGGAGATATCAGCATTGGCGGCATTCAGGCTTTTATCTCCTACATCGTGTTCATGCTGTGGCCTGTGCAGGATTTGGCTCGCGTTTATGCCGGGATGCAGCAAGCGATTGCTTCGGCGGAGCGTGTATTCTCGCTCATCGATGCCCGCCCCGACATCCAGGATGCTGTCGATGCCCACCCGGTAGACACATTGCGCACCGACATCGAATTCGAGCATGTAGATTTTTATTACGAACCGGGCAAGCCGGTGTTGCGCGATTTTTCGCTGACCGTGCGTCAGGGTGAAACCATCGCCTTGGTAGGAGCCACCGGTGGCGGCAAAAGCACCATCGTGAATTTGTTGTGTCGGTTCTACGAGCCCAAGGGAGGGCGCATCTGTTTTGGCGGACAAGATTACACGCAGATTCGCCTGGACAGCATCCATGCTCGCCTGGGCATTGTGCTGCAAGCGCCCCATCTGTTCTCGGGCACGATTCGGGAGAACATTCGCTACGGACGTCTGGATGCCAGCGATGACGAGATTGAAGAGGCTGCGCGTCTGGCAGGAGCGCATGATTTCATCATCTTGCTGGCTGAGGGGTACAATACAGAGGTTGGCGAAGGAGGCGTTTTGCTCTCTACCGGGCAAAAACAGCTTATTTCGCTGGCCCGGGCCGTGCTGGCCGATCCTGATATTTTTATCATGGATGAGGCCACCAGCTCGGTGGACACCGTAACCGAAGATTTAATCCAGCGGGGGATGGAGCGCATGATGAGCGGGCGTACAAGTTTTGTCATTGCTCATCGTCTTTCCACCATCCGCCGGGCTAATCGCATCCTTTACATCGAAAATGGCCGCATTGTCGAGATGGGCTCGCACCAGGAGCTGCTCTCGCAACGTGGGCGTTACCATCAACTTTACACGTACCAGTTCCGCCGTGAGCTGGAACAGCGTGCGCTGCTCTAAAATGGGCGGGAGATGGTGGGCCAAGTAAGCGGGCCCGCGGTCTCCTGTCCTTTTCATTGGCTGCCGGTAATTGCGCACCTGTCTTTATTTGTAACGACTAACGTACCCGCCTACAATCACCACAAAGGCGCAAAGACACTAAGAACACCAAGCATTTCAAAGCTTTTTCTTTTCTT
>CAZYSY010000005.1:0-4135 GCA_964650295.1 uncultured Caldilineales bacterium
CAGCGAGGTTGAGTTCGAAGCAGGGGACATTATTCAACTCCTTTCTGTCAATGAAAATTTCTTTTAGATAGGTAATAATTAGCATACAGGATGACGCAAGTTTAGTCAAGTATGCTCTTGAATACAAAATTCATTTATTCCCCCTTTTTCAGTCGTCCCCTCTGCTTCGGTTATGGTTTCAGTTTGTCTAGCTGCTAATTCACTTCAAAAAAATTATCTTGCGAGATTTTCGGGCCTTAGCCCCCGCTTTTTCGGGGGTTATCCTGCCAGTCTTGGGGGGAATTGGTAAGATAAGGGGTATTATCGGGCCGGTTGACGGGCGACGGCACCGTTGATAGCTCCGTAAATAGTGCCATAGCTATTGTTGACGCAATCTCTCGACATTGGTATGATTTGCACATTCATATATTTGACTCTCGTGGAGTCAACCGTTTAATTCCTCTAAAAATATGATTTCATTTGCAGGAGTGCTGATGGACTGCGACCGCAACACGACCAATGGCGCTACACTGGGCTTTGAAAAACGATTATGGGATATGGCTGACGCCTTGCGGAACAATATGGACGCGGCCGAATACAAGCATGTGGTGCTGGGATTGATTTTTCTCAAATATATCTCCGATGCTTTTGAAGAGCATCACGCCCGGCTGGAGCAAGAGCCTTACGCTGATCCGGAAGACCCCGATGAATATCTGGCCATGAACATCTTTTGGGTGCCGCCCGAGGCCCGGTGGACTTTATTGCAGGAGAACGCCCGGCAGCCCAACATCGGCAAGCTGGTGGATGACGCCATGGAGGCCATCGAGCGGGCCAACCCTTCGCTGAAAGGTGTGCTACCCAAGGATTATGCCCGGCCAGGGCTCGACAAGCGATCGTTGGGCCAGCTCATCGATCTGGTGAGCAATATCCAGTTGGGAGATGAAGCCAACCGAGCCAAAGATTTATTGGGGCGGGTGTATGAGTATTTTCTGGCCCAATTCGCCAGTGCAGAAGGCAAAAAGGGCGGTCAGTTCTACACACCTCAATCGGTGGTGCGGGTACTGGTTGAAATGATCGCGCCCTATCGCGGACGGGTGTATGATCCCTGCTGTGGTTCGGGCGGGATGTTCGTCCAGAGTGAGAAATTCATCATGGCCCATGGCGGCCGCATCGGCGACATCAGCATCTATGGACAGGAATCCAACTACACCACCTGGCGGCTATGCAAGATGAATCTGGCCATCCGCGGCATTGATGGCAATATCGCCCATGGCGACACGTTTTTCAGTGACAAGTTCCCCGATCTGCGCGCGGACTATGTTCTGGCCAATCCACCCTTCAACATGCGGGAGTGGGGAGGAGAGCAGTTAAGAGAAGACCCGCGATGGAAGTTTGGCATTCCTCCGAAAAACAATGCCAACTTCGCCTGGGTGCAGCATATCATTCATCATCTGGCGCCCGGCGGCTATGCAGGCTTCGTCCTGGCCAATGGCGCCATGTCCTCCATGACTGCGGGCGAGGGAGAGATACGCAAGAAAATCGTGGAGGCGGACCTGGTAGATTGTATGGTTGCTTTGCCCGGGCAACTCTTTTATTCCACTCAGATCCCCGCCAGTCTTTGGTTCTTGAGCAAGGACAAGGAAGGCCGCCGCACACGCACCCGGGATCGTCGCGGAGAGATTCTCTTTATTGACGCCCGGCAATTGGGCTGCATGGTCGACCGCACCCATCGGGATTTACGGCCCGAGGATATTGAAAAGATCGCCCAAACCTACCACGCGTGGCGGGGTGATGCCAATGCGGGAACATATGAAGATGTGCCAGGATTCTGCAAATCCGCCACCCTGGATGAGGTTAAGCAACATGATTATGTCCTCACGCCCGGACGCTATGTGGGCCTGCCTGAACAGGAGGAAGACGACGAACCCTTTGAGGAAAAAATGGAACGGCTGGTGGCAGAGTTACGTGCGCAGATGGAGGAATCGCAGCGTCTGGACGCTCAGATCTGGCGCAACCTAGAGGCACTGGGCTATGGCCGATAAGCGAGTGTATGTGGATGTTTCGCCTGTCATGTTACGATGGGCCCGAGAGCGCGCACGGCTCAGCATCGATGACTTGCAGCGGGCTTTCCCCAAGCTGGAGGCGTGGGAGCAGGGCGACGCGCGACCAACGCTGAAGCAATTGGAAAGATACGCACGCAAAACCCATACGCCCTTCGGCTTCTTCTTTCTGGAACAACCCCCGGAGGAGAAACTCCCCATCCCTGATTTTCGCACCATGCCCGCTACCCAGAGCCGCCGTCCCAGTCCCGATCTACTGGAGACCATCTATCTATGCCAGCAGCGGCAGGAATGGTATCGGGAATACGCTCTGACCCTGGGTGAAGCCCCGTTATCTTTTGTGGGATCGGCGACGCTACAGGATGACGTTGTGACAGTGGCTGCGACTATGCGGAAACAGGTGGGGTTCGACATCAAGGCTCGAAGTCGGATGCGCACTTGGGAGGAGGCCCGACGGCGTTTTGTGGAATCGGTGGAGGGCGTGGGCGTGTTGGTGATGGTCAGCGGCATTGTCAAGGGGAACACGCATCGCAAGCTGGATCCCGAGGAGTTTCGCGGGTTCGCTCTGGTGGATGACCTGGCTCCTCTGATCTTCATCAACGCTGCCGACACTAAGGCTGCCCAGATGTTTACCCTCGCTCACGAACTGGCCCATATTTGGTTGGGTAAAACAGGTGTCTCCAATGCTTCGTTGCAGGAGGTTGGCGATACGCAGCGGATAGAGCAATGGTGTAATCAGGTTGCTGCTGAAATGTTGGTTCCCATGTCGCATTTGCGTCAGGTGTACCGCGCCCAGCAATCGTTGGATGCAGCTATGCAGCATCTGGCCCGCTACTTCAAGGTGAGCACCTTGGTGATCTTGCGTCGCTTATATGATGCGGGTGAGATATCGCAAAAAACATATTGGGAGAAATTCGCAGCAGAATTGGAGCGGGTGCGCAATATCGACCGACCAGTGGAAAAGGGAGGCGGGGATTTTTACCGCACATTGAAAACTCGGGTAGGACGCCGCTTTGCCGAGGCTGTGGTTGCCAGTGCTCTGGAAGGGCGGCTTCTATATCGCGATGCGTATCAAATGCTGGGAATCCGAAAATCGGGGGTATTTGAGCGGCTAACCCATGAATTGGGGGTGATTTGATGGTGTATTTGTTGGACGCCAATGTATTCATTCAAGCAAAAAATTTGCATTATGGCTTTGACTTCTGTCCTGCATTTTGGGACTGGCTAGAAGAACAGAATAAAGTGAAAAAGGTTTTCAGTATAGAGAAAGTGGAAGATGAATTGATTGCAGGAGGGGATGATTTGGCGACTTGGGCCAAAGTTCGTGGGACAAAGTTCTTCTTACGTCCTGATCCGACAGTACTACCCTTTTTCGGAAAGGTGAGTGCATGGGTTAGATCACAGTCCTATGATCCCGCCGCCATTTATACTTTTGAGCAAGTTGCAGATTACTACCTGATTGCTCAGGCAATGAGCCTAAATGCTATTGTAGTCACCCACGAAATCCCAGCTAATACCCGCAAGAAGGTTAAAATTCCCAACGTCTGCATCGGATTGAACGTAAAACACATAACGCCATTTGAAATGTTACGGCGTGAAGGAGCAAAGTTCATCTTAAGTAGGCATTCATAATTCGTTCATCGAAGAATCCAATGAATAAAAATTGGCCACTTGTCCGGTTAGACGAAGCAGTACAAATCAATCCATCTGTCCGTTTGCAAAAAGGAGAAACATATCCTTTTGTGTCGATGCAGTCAGTAAAGCCAGGTCAACAATGGACAGAACCGCAAGAGTTTAGAAAGTTTTCGGGAGGTGGTGCGCGTTTTCAACACGGAGATACATTGATGGCGCGAATTACACCATCCTTAGAGCATGGTAAAATCACTAGATTTAGGGGTGATGAACCAGATACCGTCGGATTTGGCTCAACAGAATTTATTGTCTTTCGTGGGCGACCTGGCGTAACTGACAATGATTTTGTGTATTATCTAATTAGCTCCCCACTTGTTCACTCTTATGCTGTCTCGCAAATGACTGGCACTTCAGGGAGGCAACGAGTACCAACCGACACTTTGAAACATCTCACAGTCTTGCTT
>CAZYSY010000006.1:0-35775 GCA_964650295.1 uncultured Caldilineales bacterium
CGCGTGTTCCAGATGCACGCCCAGCAGATAGGGCAACTGTCCCACCGCGATGAGGATGCCTGCGCCAGCGGTGAAGCCCACAATTACCGCATCGGAGACGAAGTTGGCGATGACGCCCAGCCGCGTCACCCCCACCAGCAGTCTGAAAATCCCCACCATCACCGTTAGCAACCCCGCCGCGGCCATGAATTCGGGCGTGCCCACCGTGGCCACTGTCATCACCACCGAGAGGGTGAGCAGCGAGTGGGTGTTGGTGGGGCCCGACTGAGCATGTTTGGAGGATCCCCACAGTGCGGCCACTATCGAGCCAATGATAGCCGTATACAAGCCCGAAGCGGGCGGCATTCCCGCCATGAATGCGAAAACGATGGCCTGGGGCATCATCACCGTGGCCACTGTCAGCCCGGCGATGAGATCGTATCGCAAATCCCCACGTCGATAATCCCGCAGAATGCGCGCGGGCTGGGTGAAAAATGCCAGCGTATCGATGACAAGTTGCGTCGCGCTTTTGGTGCTGAGATGAAGTCGTTCGGCGGCTACACTACTGGCGCTCAAAGGATTGCCTCATGAAGATGGTCCTGTTGGGCGTAGATTCCAAGAGCAAATTTCTCATACCTGATGTGCGGCTTTTCGGTTCTAAAAAACAGGCGTTGATGTTTTCATCTGCTGTCCCACAAACAGACGAAGGGAGGACAGGATGAAAATGAACGAAATCATCATCTTTCTCCGTCCATTTTCGTCCATGTTCGTCGGCCTGTCCAGCGGAAAATGATTGATAAGCCCGCTGATGCGCCAAAAAAGTTGCACATTGGGTATTGCTCATGTGTATTGTAGCATATCTTCTCACTTTTCCTGTGCGTCTTTATGTCGTCGCGCGTTTTGTGTTTTACGTCTGCTGGGCAATGACCAGACGTGGTCATGTCTATTGCCCAACATCTCCATAAATAAGCACTTTCAAACTCTGACGTTGGCGGGCCAATGCGAACGCCTCAATCGCCTGTTTCAGCGGAAATCGGGCGGTGATTAGGGGGTGCGGATCGATGATGCCCTGACTTAGAGCCTGAATCGCCTGCGGAAATGGTCCACAACGAGAGCCGATGATGCGCAGTTCGTCGACCACCACTGGGCTGAGATTCAGCTGAGATCGGTCGGCGTGGGTGGTTTTGAGAATAAGCACGCCCCGGGGGCGGAGCAGGCCAAAAATCTGTTGCAGGGCCTGGGCGTTGCCTGTTACATCGATGGCGACATCAAATTCCTGGTCAGCGGGCGGTTTCAACGCGGTGTTTATCCCCAACTGTTCAGCCACGGCCAGTTTGTGGCCATGATGCCCCACCAGCAGGGGCTGATACCCTTCGCGATGGAAAACCTGGGCGATGAGCTGTCCCAAACGCCCATCTCCAACAATAATCACGCGGTCGCCCGTGTCGGCGGGGAGATCGCGCAGGGCGGCATAGGCGGCGGCCAGGGGTTCGACAAAGACAGCCACCTCATCGGGCACATTATCCGGTACGGGATGTAGGAGGTCGATGGGGCTGAGGAAATATTCGGCGAACGCGCCATCCCATCCGAGAATCCCTAAAACGCGCCGATTTTGGCAGTGGGTGATAAGCCCGCGTCGGCAGTGATCACATTCCCCACAAAAGGTGTTGATCTCCCCCACGACGCGACGCCCCACCCATTCTTCGTTTCCAGGAGCTTCCACGACTTCGGCCACATATTCATGCCCTGGCACGCCAGTGAATCCGCCCTTGTAGCCCGCGATCAAGGCCAAATCGGTGCCGCAGATGCCGGCGTAACGCATACGCAGCAGTGCTTCGCCAGGCCGAGGCTGCGGACGAGGATAGTCGTCACGAAGTGTCAATTTGCCATGTTGTAAGGTGAGTGCCAGCATAGGTTCTTCGATAAGAAAAAACCGGGCACGAAAGCCCGGTCATGATTCTGCCTGTGATTATCAAGCGGTTATAGTTTTCTTGGTGCGCTTCTTTCTACCACCGAACCAGCCAAAAATACCTTCATGATTATGCCACGAGACCAACAACGGGGTGGCAATGAAGATAGAGGAGTAGGTCCCGCTGAGCATGCCCACAAACATGGTGGCGATGAATTGGCGCACAGTCACGCCGCCAAAGAGCAGCAATGCGATCATCACAAACATGGCGTTGATTTGTGTCGCAACAGAACGCTGAACAGTCTCCAACAGTGAACGATTGGCGATGACCTCGAAGGATTCACCTTTGCGACGACGACTGTTTTCACGAATGCGGTCGAAGACAACGATGGTGTCCTGCACCGAAAAACCAATGACCGTAAGCAGAGCGGTCAGGAAGAGGGCGTCGACTTCCCATCCGGCAACGAAGCCCATCAGCGAGAAGAAAGCTGAGGCAACCAGCACATCATGAATCATGGCGATGATGGCGGAGACGCCATAGCGCACAGGATGATCGACTTTGCGAAAGGCGAAGATGATGAAGGCCAGAATGACCAACGACGCCATGATCACGGCAATGAAAGCGGTGCGCGTGACTTCTTTGCCCACAGTGGGGCCTACGGCCCGAAATTGGAGTTCTTCGGGCTTTTCGCCGAATTGCTTTTCCATGGCAGCCATCAACTGCATTTTTTCTTCCGGATTGATCGCTTTGGTGCGGATGACTAGGGTGTTCTCATCGCCGATGGTGTGGACGTTGACATCGGGAATGCCCTGATTATGGAAAAATTCTACCATGTTACCAGGCGCAACGGGTTGGGAAAAGCGCAGCTCCCAGAGAGTGCCCCCGGTGAAATCAATAGACAACCGGAAGGGGGTGCCGATCGTAAGCATGGAGTAGAGCATGATCAGCAGCCCAGGGATGATGATCAGCGTCGAGAAGATGTAATACCAGCGACGGTGTTTGATGATGTCATACATAAGCTAATACCAAAAATGAAGTCTAGAGCAAGGTCAAACGCTGAACCAGGACAATTTATCTTTGAGCGGTTCGGCGAAGTATTGAATGAGAAAACGCATGAAGGTGCGCGTGGCGAAAACGGCGGTAAACATCGAGATAAGTACACCGATGATCAGGGTGATGGCAAAGCCTTTGACCATCGAAGCGCCAAAATTCGAGCCGAAGTAAAGCAAGATGATGCCGGTCAGGATGGTCGAGAGGTTGGAGTCGAGAATCGATGTCCACGCCCGAGAGAACCCTGCTTCGACAGCGCTGGGGAGTGAGCGCCCGGCGCGCAACTCTTCTCTCATCCGTTCGAAGATGAGAATATTGGCGTCTACCGCCGTACCTGTAGTCAGCAAGAAACCAGCAATGCCAGGCAGCGTCAGCACCACAGGAATGATCTTGTAAAGGGCAATGTTGAAGGCCACGAAACTAAGCAGCGCCAAATCGGCCAGGAACCCAGGCAGGCGATAAAAGGCCAACATGAACAGCAACACCACGATGATGCCGATGGTTCCAGCCAACAGGCTGCGACGCACTGAATCTTCACCCAACGAAGGACCTACCGTGCGCACATCTACGACTTTCAGCGGCACAGGCAGCGCGCCATATTTCATCTGGATCGCCAGGTTCTGAGCTTCCTCCAAGGTGAAATCGCCTTCGATAACGCCTGCATCGGTAATTTTTGCCCGAATGACGGGCGCCGAGAGAATGGTTTTATCCATGACGATGGCCAGGAAGTTACCGATGTTATCCCCAGAGTATTTTCCGAAGATTTCAGAACCCGCTTTAGTCAGCTCGAAGGCGATATAGGGTTTCTGAGTATTGGGATCGCGCCGCACATCCACATTTTTGAGCTTGTCGCCAGTCATGATGGTGGTGTAGACGGTATCGGTGGCGGGATTTTCAGCCGGGCCATTGGTTGTATTGATTTGAACGCCCGCCTGCAATTTTTCTGGATTTTTCCCAAGATCGACGAATTCCAATTGCCCTGTGCCGCGCAGGGTTTCGATGGCAGCGTCGGGATCGTCTACGCCGGGCAGGGCCACGATGATGCGGTCTTTTGCGGTTTGCACCAACGATTCACTCACGCCAAGTCCATTGACGCGACGCTCGATGATGGCCCGGGCCAACTCCAGTTGTTCATCTGTGGCTTTCTGACCTTCGGGCAAATCTGGCTCCAACTGAATTTGCGTGCCACCCTGCAAGTCTAACCCCAACCGCAATGTCAGCGCTTGCGGTCCCTCTTGATGAGGTGCAACAATTCTAGAGAACCAATCGGGATGATCGATGGGCAATGCGATGTATGTGGCCACCGCAACCATGAGGATGAGAATAATAAGGATGATGTTATTCCGTGACTGCATAGCGATTCCTTACTGTATAGAGATGAGCAGCCCTGATGGGCCACCGATAATGACAACACAAACAAACCAAGTGATTATAGGTCGGGCGGGGTGTCGTGTCAAATATGGATAATTGTTTCTCGACTCAAACCCACTCAAATCACACGCCCCCTATTGTCTTCCAGCTATTCCAGACGCATTTCGTAAACCAGGGAGGCATCCTGCCCGTGAGGCGATTCCGCCAGCAATGCCCCAGCACTGCTGAGAATCATTGCCCCACCGAACGCCCCTTCTTCCACCCCCACATCCAAGGCGTTGACGATCAGGGTCGGCAAGCCAATTTTCTTCACCTGCAGCTGATAAAACAGCCGTTCTTCGCTGCGCCAACGATGTGGATCAGGAGAGCGCGTATCGAATCCGCGAGCCATGGGAGTTAGTAGCAATTGAGCGGCGTCTGGAATCTGCGAAATCGCGGTTTCAGAAAATAGATCTCCACAGATCAGCATGGCCACATTGCCGAAATCCATCTCAGCTATTTCCACGCGCTCGCCTGGCGTGTAAGGTGGTTTTTCTGATATTTTCCGCTGGATGGCCGCGATTTCTCCCTGGCTATTCAACATGACGGCAGTGTTGAAGATGTCGGCTCCGGCGCTTTCAATCAATCCAAAACAGATATGCGCATGGATTTGTTTTGCTAATCGGGCAAGGGCAGCGGTGGTTGGCCCGGGCACAGATTCGGCAAAATGCAACAAGTCATCATGCTCATACAAATAACCGGTAAACGTGCATTCGGGCAGACAAATCAGGTCGATGGAGACGCGGGAGGTGAGGTCTGCCACCACATGGATGAAATGTTCCATATTGCGTTCAGGCTCTTTAGTGTGTGTTCTCAAAGGGATAAGTGCGACACGCATAAGAAATACCTGGGAGAGAGTAGTGGTTGTCCTGTAAGATTTGTAACTGCTTACGTACCTGGCTTCGGCCTGTTTTTTCGCCCGGAGCTGAACCTCCGGGCTACCCTTGCCAAGCCCTCTGGGCTGCACGGCTGAGCCCCAGTGGGGCTTTGCAACCGTAGCCCGAGGGTTTAGCCTCGGGCGGAGCGGCGCAGACGAGTCAACCTTAGCAGTTACCCGAACCCACTTTTTCCTAAGCTCAGTAGATCACGATTGCGAGAGTATGTGTCCCGCCGGATTGCGAATCCGGCGGGTTTGACGCTCGAATCACCGCCGGATCGATCATGGATCCGGCTCTGCGCATCATGGCAAATTGTGATTTACTGAAACTCGCTACGCCTCCGAGGAGAGGACGCAACGATCTCCTTCCGGAGGTGTAGCAACTATTGTCACATCTCGCATCGAACCGATTTGGATATGAACACTGTTCATCTATTGGTAAAACCGCCCTAAGCTCCACAATCTCGAACCACCTGTCGGGACACGCTCTATCGAGACCCGACAGAGAGGGTTGACCTTCTGTTTTTATCACCATAGTTCAGATTCTAGTAGAGGACAACATGAGAAGCCATAAAAAACTTTGGATGGCGGGGGGAGTTCTGCTCATCGCAATATTGCTGGTAACAGGAAGCTTGATCGTAGCGCAGCGTGGCAAGACCCCACCGTCAGAGCGCGCGGAAGCCACCGCCGCCGGCCTACAGATCACCATCCTCTCCCCCTACACGGGCGACGCCTATCCACTTAATAGCGTCATCCCGGTGGATGTACGCGCCGAAGGCAATGAATTCACGATCCTGGAACTGTGGGTGGATAGCGATCTCATCGAGGCCCGTGATGTCTCCAATACCTCGGCCACTCGCATTCAGTGGCACTGGACGCCCGCAGAACAGGGACTGCACACCTTGCTGGTGCGGGCGCACGATGCAGCCGGACAGGTCATCCTCTCCAACGCGGTGCAATTGAACATCACCGAGCCGGTCTCTCCCAGCGTACAAATCGAGGCGCAGGCAGGCGACACAGCGGCCAGCATCGCCGCAAGATACCATGTCGATCCAGCAGATGTGCATCCAGCGCAGAAAAACGAGAACGGCGACTGGTCGGTGCATCCCCCTCCGCCGCCCGCCGAAAATCCCGATGCGCCATTGGCGCCGGGGCAGCCAGTGCTGGTGGGAATGACGCTCAGATTTCCCCCCAGCCAGCCAAAAATATCGCGCCCGAAGCCAGCACAAGGCCCGGTTGCCGGCGCAAAGATCGTAGACGCCATCGAACTATCTGAAAACAAGGCGCTACCGCTGGCTCCAACTCTGAGCGGCAAAATCTCGGGCTGTCAGGTGATGCTAACCTTCAACGACACCGCCAAGACAGAAGAAGGCTTCTATGTCATGCGGCAGGCGGAGGGCGAGACTGTCTTCCACCGCATCGCCATCCTGGGAAAAAACGATGGCGCCCATCCTCTGAGTTTCGTCGATCCCAAGCCTGTTGTCAGTGCAGTTTATGTGGTGGCGGCCGTCAATGGCGTTGGACAAAATCCAAGCAACCCCTGGGCCGCCCACATCGCCGACGCCGCCTGCTTTAACCAGGGCGACAGCACTTTTGGAAATCATAGCGACGGCGTACAGATCATCGGTTCAAAATTAATCATCCCGGAATCGGCCGATGCCAGCTACTTCTACTACTCCACCGATGACGGCAAAAACTGGCAGCGTGCGCCCGAAGATGATAACCAATTCGTCGTTCCTGATGAGAATGGGGCCATTGCTCTGGGCCAGCTACTAAAACCCACAGGGATGGACAACGGCACACTTTCGATTGATGCCTGGAGCTGGAAGCAACGGACGTTGGAACATGAGGGGAAAGCCAATCAGGCGCTGGATAAATTCCCCAGACTGTTGATCTGCCCCGGCGGTTGTGCGGGCGACGTCGCCGGGAACTGGCGCGAATTTTCCCTCTCCATGCCCTGGTCGGAAAATCCCTGGGACATCGAACTGGAAGTCAAAAACTGGGACAAGCACGCGACCAGCTTCGTCTGGCAGATTTCCAGCACGCCTTTTCCGCCGGGCCCGGTGTTGCTGAAAAACACCTACACTGTCGAAACGGCTCCAGCAGCCTTCACGACTCTGCCCCTGCCTGAATCGATGCGAGCTGGCGGCAAGTACCATATCCGCGTGATCCCCTTCAAAGGCAAAATGCCCGCGGGCGAACCAACCAATGCGGTGACTTTGTCTATCGGGCCGGAATCTGAGGAGCAAATTGTTCTGCACACCTTCGGAGAAGGGCCCTACGACGTGCAGATCATCCAATTCAGTCCCATCCATTGGCCCGAACCGGACGTATGCACGGGCGCCGTTATCCTTGACTCCCACTGGGACGAACGGGATGATAACAATCAGGTCGTTGCGTATCATCAGCCCGGTGAACGTCTCTGCCCCGAAACCTATCGGGGTGAAGGCAAAGAGTGGTATGAGGAATTCGTGGATTTCGTCAAGCCAGCAGTCAATTGGATTTCCGAGACATATCAATATCTGAAAGAAAAGCTTGTCGATCTGCTGGCCAGCATCTTCTGTGGCGGTGACGAGACCTGCAAGGAGGTTTTGATGATGGGGCTCAACGCCGGTTTGGCGGCGCTGGGCGTGCCCCCCACGTTGCCCAATTTCGATCAGCTGGTGGATATGGGCATCGATTACCTTGCCTCAGAACTGGCCGAACAAATTACAGGCACGGATCTGATGAAGGAGTTGATCAAACAAGCTGAGGAATACGGGCTTACAACCGAAGAGGAAGTCAACCAATGGGTAAAGGAGAAACTTAAGGACGGCATCAAGGAAGGGCTCAATTCCCTGACGGAAGTGAGGAATCCTTCCTGCATGGGCGCGGAGGAGGCTCATCGGCGGGGTGTGGAACCGCTCTGCCTGCCTCCTTACGTCAAGAGCCATCTGGACCCCGCAGGTCAGCTTTTGCCCGCAACAGCCGTTGTCCGCATCACGCGCAAACCCGACGCCCCTCTTCGGGATGATCAGACCACGTACGCTTTGAGGCTTTCGGTGTCTGGTTACAAAGACGTCCCGCCAGATTACAAGGTATGGGTCCAACACACCCAATCCTGGCTGCCGGTCAGAGGTCCCTTGCAGGGCGAGCTCTTCAAAGGCGAATGGCGACACATTCCCAACCTTGACCCCGGCGAAAGCGTCACGATACCTATCCCGTTGGAGCCAGCGGAATACTGGGCGCCGGGCCACAAAGAGGCCGAAGGCGGCTGGGAGAAACTGGTATGTGACGCCTATTCTTGCTGGGATCAAAATAACGACTTCTGGGAACTCTACTACCACGGCACAGCGACTATTAATGCAACTGTCGGACCCGCCGATATCCTGAACCCCACCGATCTGGATAGCCAGTTCACTGCGGACAGGTGCGAAGCGGGCCCACTGCCCCAAGGCGGCGATCCCTTTGTCACATTCTGTCAGCAATGATCCGCCACATTCCGAATTCAGGATACACTCATGAAAACCATAACGACGTTTCTCCTCATCTCCATCCTGGCTATCCTTCTCACAGGATGTCAGTCTCAGGCCACGGAAACGCCCGTGCCTGTGGCCCAGGCCAGCACCCTGCAGGCGTGGATCGACGCCCCGCTGGATGGCAGCCAGCTGCCACTGGCGTCCTACCAGGTTGTCTATCACGGCGCGGCCGCCGCCGGCATTGCCGAAATGGAACTGAAAATCGACGGACAGCTGGCCAACGTCCAGCCAGGCAACAACGGCGAGACCTTCCTGAAAGGCAATTTCGAATGGCAGCCGACCAGCCCCGGCGAACACGTGCTCGAAGTGCGCACCCGTAGCCTGGAAGACGAATGGAGTCCCGCCGCGGTGGCGCATGTCATCATTCTGGTCGACACCCCCACTCCGACCCTCACAACCACGCCCACGCAGACGCCTATCCCCACCGCAACACCCATTCCTGCCACCGACACCCCCATTCCCCCCACCAATACACCGGTACCGCCGACCGCTACCCCTGTTCCTCCCACGCCAACGCCATTCCCTCCCACACCAACCCCTCTCGTCATCATCCCCATCGTCACTGTCAGCACCGAACCTTTACCCATCTCTCCCAAGGATGTCAACATCCCTTGTGACACTACGGTGACGCTGGAATGGTCGTCGGGATCGGGCGGGCCCTACGACTGGGTGCTGGAATACGACACCGGCAACGGCAATTACCATCTCATCAATAACGGCGCTTCCAGGACAACCAATGCCGATGTCTTCATCAGCTATCCGCAATGCGGCGTCAACTATCGCTGGCGGGTGCGACGTCAGGGCGCCATTCTGCCGGGCCCGTGGTCCGAGAATGCGGTGTTCTTTGTGAAACAGGGCGGACCCAAATAGTTCCTTTTGGGTTTGCATCCAACCCAGACCAGTGGCAAAATCAGGTGGCAGGGCCTCAAGCGCTCTAACCGCCTGTTTTTTTCTTCTACACAACCATCATCGCCATCAGATAATGCCACAACGCATCGGTATCATCGATCTGGGTTCCAACACCACCCGTATGGTTATCTATGAATATGAGCGGGATCGTTACTTCCGGCTAGAAGATGAAATCCGCGAGGTGGTGCGTCTGCGCGAAGGAATGGGCCGCACTAACGTGATGCGGGCGGCAGCGATCCAGCGATCTATCAATGCTATGCGCATGTTCAAGGAGTTGAGTGATGGTTTGGGGGTTGGCGAGATTATCGTGGTGGCCACCAGTGCAGTGCGAGATGCCGTGAACCGAGAATCCTTCCTGGCCCGGGTGCGGGCCGAAACGGGCTGGTCACTTCGGCTGCTTTCGGGCGAGGAGGAAGGCTATTACGGCGCATTGGGAGCGGTCAACGCCACCTGTATGAGTGAAGGTTTTGTCATTGACCTGGGTGGCGGTAGCGCTCAGGTTGTGGAGGTGCGCGAGGGGATGCCGGGCCGGGCCGCGAGCTTGCCTCTGGGCGCGTTGCGACTCACAGAACTTTTTCTTTCATCTGACAAAATCAAACCAGAGCAGGTGCACAGGTTACGGGCCTTCATTGCCGAGCAGTTGGCGTCGCTGGACTGGTTCCAAGCGCATCCTGGGGATCAATTGGTGGTCATTGGAGGTGCGATTCGCAATCTGGGCAAGATCGATCAAGTGCGCAAGCGCTACCCTCTTTCCACGATTCATGGCTATCGTCTGGCGGCGGCGGACGTAGCGGGCATGGCCGCGGAATTGTGGCGTTATTCTTTGAAAAAACGCCGGAACATCAGCGGCTTACGGCCCGATCGAGCTGACATCATCCCCGCTGCAGCCATTGCCTTTGAGATGCTCCTGCAGTACAGTGGCTTCGATGAGTTGATTATTAGCCGTCCGGGCCTGCGCGAAGGACTTTTCTTTGAACATTTCCTCACACATCTGCCCCAGCCCACCTTCCCCGACCTACGGCGATTCAGCATCTTTAATCTGGCCCGCATCTTCGGTTTTGATGATCCGCACAGCCGGCATGTCGCCTTTCTGGCCTTGCGCATGTTCGATGATCTGCGTCCGGTGCATGGATTGGATCATCGCTATCGCGAGTTGTTATGGGCGGCGGGCATCTTGCATGATATCGGGGCCATCATCAATTATCCCTACCACCATCTTCACTCTTACTACATCATCCTCAACTACACCCTCTACGGATACAGCCCTCGAGAGCTGGCCATCATCGCGCTCATCTCCCGATATCACCGCAATAAAGGCGCCCCCAAACCGCGCGAGCTAGCGACGTTGCTGACAGAAGAAGATCGCCGGGCGCTGGTTTTTCTTTGTGGGGTGATCCGCCTGGCCGAATATCTGGAGCGGGGACGCCGTCAGGTTGTGAAGGATCTTCGCTGTCATGTGGATATTGAAAACGGTTGGGTACAGATCGAAACATTGACCACGGGCCACGCCGCCATTGAGCTGTGGGAAGCTGAGCGTAATCTTGATGTGTTGATCGCTGCGCTCAACATGGACGTGGAACTGGTGGAGGGGGTATGGCTAGGGCATAGTGAAACCAAAAACTCCAACCAGACATAACGAAACAAGAATGATGACTTCGCCAAAACAATTTCCTGATATAGATCGAGCTAAACTGCCTGCGATCTCGACCGCCGACATGGTGGAGGTGGACCGCCTCATGATCGAAGAGTATGGCATTCGGCTGCTGCAGGTGATGGAGAATGCCGGGCGCAATCTGGCAGACCTGGCTCAGGCCCTACTCGAAGGCGATGTGCAGGAGCGCCCCATTCTGGTGTTGGCCGGACGAGGAGGAAATGGTGGTGGAGGCATGGTGGCGGCCAGGCATTTGGCCAACCGCGGCGGCGATATCCAAGTCGTGTTGGCGCACCCTGTGGATGAATTTCGCGGCGATCCTGCTCGCCAGCTGGATATTCTACTGGCTATGGGCGTTTCGGTAACGATGGCAGGAGATGGTTGGGAGCTGCCTAGCGCGGATTTAATTATCGATGCGCTGATTGGCAACGGACTTTCGGGAGCACCACGTGGTGCAACCGGAAACCTGATACAACTGGCCAATAGCCATCCCGCTCCCATTCTCGCTCTGGATGCGCCCTCGGGCCTGAATGTAGACACTGGCCAGATGTATGAACCGAGCATCCGCGCCACGGCCACGCTGGCTCTGGCCTTACCCCAAAAAGGACTTTATGTTCATCCAGAATGGGTAGGCGAATTGTTTCTGGCTGATATCAGCGTACCTGCGGTTCTTTATGAAGATATGGACTTTGAATGCTTCCCGGTTTTCTCCGCCTCTCCCATTCTCCACATTCGCACCTGATGCCAGCACAGACTGTTTTCTTGTTTCAGCTGCTTGCTTATGTAGGACTCCTGGTAGGAATGATCGGCACGGTGGCGCCGATCATTCCAGGCCCGGTGCTTATCTGGCTCAGCATTTTACTTTGGGCCTGGGCCGATGGATTTAACGCCTTTGGTTGGCCGACGTTGCTCGTGTTGGCGCTATTGGTTGCTGTCGCTGAACTGAGCGATGTGGCATTGGCTGCCATGGGAGCGAAGCAAGGCGGAGCCTCGTGGATGGGCATGGCGATTGCAGGCCTGGTTGCCATCATCGGACTCATTTTTTTCAATCTCATTGGGGCCATTCTCGGCGCTTTTGGAGGACTCTTTGCCTGGGAAGCTTACCGCCAAGATTGGAAGTGGCGTAAGGCATGGCGGGCGAGCAGTCGTTTCGTCATGGGTTACCTGTTCGCCATTGTTGTGAAAATTATCTTCGGCGTCTTGATGATCATCATCTTTGTTTTGCAAGCGTTTTATGTGTGAATTCACAACCTATCCCCTTACATCAGCAGCGAAGAAAGAAAAAACATCGTGGCCGCGCCCTCTTCGCCCTATTTGGCAAAGGGTTGAATGGCAACTCTTACCCAGTTGCTTATATACAATTCGTTAGCGGTGATTTTTGACTGATGTTTGCATTCCGTTTCGTTGTCATAACGCGATCTCGATCCATTGGGCGCTAAATGATAGACAACAAAAATCGTTGACTTAATGGCGTGAATCATCCAGCATCCATCCTCCCTGAGTGTAAATAGAAGCCATCCGCTCCTGATAACGTCAGTCAAATTTGGCTCACAGCCTATCATTCAAATGCTCTGCTAATGAACAAATGCTAGGATTGATACAACAATAAGGAGGTCAAAATTCGATGTATTACGGCACTTTCTCCCTCTGGCTTTTACTTGCCCTACCTGGCCTGTTGCTGGGATTATGGGCGCAAATGAAAGTCAAACGCACATTCAATAAATATAGCAAAATTCAAAACGCCCGCGGACTAACAGGCGCTCAGGCCGCCCGACTGATTTTAGATCATTATGGACTGCGCCATGTGCGTATTGAGGAAAGTCGGGGCATGTTAAGTGATCATTATGATCCTCGCGCCAAAGTGCTGCGGCTCTCTTCCGATGTGGGGCGAAACCCAAGTATCGCCGCCGTGGGCGTAGCCGCACATGAAGCAGGTCATGCGCTACAAGATGCGGATCAGTACGCCCCGCTCAAACTCCGCAGCGCTATTGTGCCCGCAGTCCAATTTGGCTCATGGTTGGGCCCCATGATCATCATGGCCGGATTCCTTTTGATGGCGCTGACAGGTTCCACAAGTCTCGGTTATACGCTAGCCTGGATGGGGTTACTCCTGTTTGCGCTAACCGCAATCTTCACCATCATCACCCTGCCGGTGGAGTTCAACGCCAGCGCCCGGGCAAAAAAAGAATTAGTGGCAATGAACATCCTATCACCCCAAGAAATGAAAGGCGTCAACGAAACACTAAACGCTGCCGCGCTCACCTATGTGGCTGCGGCCATCGCCGCCATTGGTCAAGTTCTGTATTACTTCTTCTTACTTACGGGACGACGCCGCTAAAACGAGTGCCTGATCAAGCGTAACTTGATTGCACAAGCAATCCCGTCATGACATCATCCCAAAGGAGCGGAGCGATTGCCAGAGTAGTAGGCGGAATGTAGACGATAACACTTCGTCTGAATCCACCTTTCATTCATCTTCAGCTTGACGCTGAAAATCCTTTACCGAAGCCACTCATAACCACAGCCTCATCCTTTTATATCAGCGCCTCGACATTCACCAACACATTACTCGCTGGCGTATAATAGGCCCGATATCGCTCGCCCTCCAGTAATGCTTCATAACCTTTTTTCGAAACGACAAACTGTTGATCGCCGATCACATAATAATAGGTGCGCTGCTCACCGTCATCATCATCGGTGACAACCATCTTTTTCTTGCCTATCCCTTCCACCACCAACACTTCTTTCTGCAAAAGATCCCGCACCGTTCGTGAGAGTGAATAGATGAAATAAAAGAAAAACCCTACAAGAATGGCATCTAAAACGAGTGCCGGGATAGAGAAGTCGCCTCCACCTAGCTGGAAGACCCAGTAAAACGCGACGCCAGCAACTACAAGCAGCCCCACAGCCTTCCAAAATACATGACGATAAAGCCGGGAATACTGATGAGAAGCAAGACGCCCCTGTCGATTATTGGGTAATGCATCCAAAGAGAAACCATTAGCCTCGGCCAGCAAAGCTGTCAACCCTTCGGCCACCGAGGCCCGGGTCACTGGCTCTGTAGCTTCGGCTGCGAGTAGCACTTGAGAGCCAGGAAGATAGTAAATGCGATATCGAATACCCGGTTTTAATGCCGTTACATTTCCATACCTTACGACCTGCTTCTTGCCGTCCATGGCAATGTAAAATCCCTTCTCGCCAAAATGAAGTTCTCCCTCGGCAGACGCCACCTCTTCCTTCTGCAGCTCTTGTTGCAACATCCTCCATTGCCGCAGGGGCGCAATGATGCGCCAGAGCGTGTGTACAACCAACGCAAGAAAAGTTACGCCAAACAATAACCACAAAGAAGTCTCTGAATGACGTTTTAGCACAGGGAGGTAGCCAATGGCAGCAATGGCGACAGCAAAACCAAAGAAAATCAACAACCCGATCGTGATCCAACGTTTGAAGCTACCCAAAACCATGTCGAACAAAATGACTTTCGAGCCAAACACATCTTTTTGGATGTCTGCAATGTGGCCGGATCGATTAATCTTGACGACAGCAGAATCGGTGATTTGATACGAATCGAAAAGTGTTGCAGACATTGTTCATCGACTTCCAGAGCGGCGGACGGTTATCGAGCAGGCGGTGAATCGCACACCTGCCGGGACTAAAAACAACAATCAGAAACAACGAAGGGAAAGAGAGCAAAATTTTTGGGAGCACTGGCCAAAACGAAGTCTGCGTCATTTTAACAAATAAACGCACGCCCACAAAGCAATTCCGACATTTCCCGGCAATTATCACTTTATGCTTTCGGCACGCGTCTGCATTATTTTGCCATTCAGCTTTTTTATGGGATAGAATCAAAGACAGGCAAAGTAAATAGGCTCCTTTGGAATTCTGGAGGATCGAAGCCAGAACCCAGACGGCCGCATCTTAGAGGCGCATGCCCTATGGAGTTCATTGAGTCAGTGAATACGCCTTAAACCAATCATGTCTGATGCTCATCCGTATCCCATTCTTCATGCCGATCTGTTGGCCTGGTTGTATGATCGCGCCGCCAGATCCCATTGTGTGAGTCTGGTGGGTGTGAACAACGTTGGAAAATCATCGCTGTTGCGAGAATTTCGGGATCCGCGGGTGCAAGCGCTTTTACGGCCAGAGCTCAACAGCCACATCCACATCTTCCATGTAGATTGCAACCGTATGCTGGAAGTCAGTGAGCAGGCGTTTTATGAACTCATTATGCGCGTGCTCATGCAAACGCTCCACACAGCGGATCCAAATCTACTGCAGGATATCCAGCAGGCATATGAACAGCTGATTTCTCCCCCCAGCAAATTGCATATCCCACTCAGTTTCAACCAGGCGATCACCACGCTGGTAGAGCGTCAATCCCCACAGGCGGTCATTGTATTCGACGAATTCGATAGTGCATTTCGGGCACTGGATGGACGGGTTTTCCTCAATCTGCAAGCCCTAAAAGATCGCTACGAAGGCAAACTCAGTTACATTGCAGCGACACATCGTCGGCTCATCCATTTACGGATGGGAGAAGATGTGGATGATTTCATCGAATTGTTTGGAGCCAACGTGCGCTATGTGCCGCCACTCGACGAAACAGATGCGGGCGTGCTGATTCGCTCCTGCGCCGAAGAGATGAACGCCCGGTTTGATGAAGCAGACCTTGCATTTCTGCTGGCCCAGGCGGGTGGACATCCCGCACTGACCCAATTGGCCTGTCGTAAATTGGCACAGATTACAGGCGAATGGCGACGCACAGCCAGTGAAGATCAACTGATCCATCGAGAAGTGCGCGACATGCTCCGGCGCGATCCTGGCGTCTCGGCCGAGTGCCAAAAAATATGGCGAGACCTGACAGACATGGAACAGGAAACGCTGGAAAGCATCTTCTGGCCTGAACGCGAGCCCCTACCAGAAGCGATGGACGAACTCCTACGCAAAGGCATCCTATTATCGGATGGAGAAGAACCGCGTCTCTTTTCATCGCTGTTCGAGGATTTTCTACATCGGCGAGTGCGAGGTCGGCGCGGTCCGCAAAAAGGTGTGCGTGTGGATATGGAATCGGGTCAGGTCACTGTTGATGGGCGATTGATTCAAAATCTCACGCGCTTGGAATTCCGTTTATTGTTGTTATTGTATGGTCACATGAACAAAATCTGCGATAAATACAACATCGTCGAAGCAGTTTGGGGGGAAGAATATGTGGATGAAGTGTATGACTCGGCCATTGAAAAGCTGGTCAGCCGCCTGCGGAAGAAAATTGAACCAGACCCATCCAACCCGCGTTATGTGATTACCGTGAGGGGGCGAGGGTACAAACTGATAGGTTAATTACTGATGTTACACACCAATCGATTAATCGCCTGATTCTGGAGCGTCGTCTCTCGGCGGGCCACAAAAGGCGATGGCGCTCAATCGTGGCAGCATCAAATTCAGTAGATCACGATTTGCCATGATGCGCAGAGCCGGATCCGTGATCCGGCGATGATTCGAGCGTCAAACCCGCCGGATTGCGAATCCGGCTGGACACATACTCTCGCAATCGTGATCTACTGAAATTGCGTAACACGAGTTAATTAATCGTCAGGCCATTGTCGCTAGAATGTCAGGAAATTACAACGGGCTCGTAGTATCATGACAATGAGACCAGACATCAATGAGGGATGTCGCGCGTGTCGCAACATACAACCCCAGACATCGCTCGCACCAGTGTTTTGCTGTGACGATGAAGTCTGAACAGTTGCATTGACGCCTCGACGATACAATTCGTAGCCCCACGCAGGAGGCAAAACGACATGGTTGATTCACCCGACATATGACGCGCGTTCATTTTTCTCACCATCGGTGAAACAACATCAGGATGGGCGAAGTTGCATCGTCAGCGCGCTCCGCTTGATCCTACACCGATTTGATTCGGCAAAAGACAGGAAGGCTGTCATGTTTCCTCTTCTTCATGAAATAAACACGCTTATTCAAACCAACCTCGAAGACATCGCCGCAGATATTAACTACGACAGTCATCTGCAAGCGTTGGATGCTTATTGCCAACAAATGGAAGATTATCGTGATGTTTTGGAGGAAATGATCCAAGCTTTGGGCAAAGAAATCAAACAGCTGCGCAATAAACAACGCCGTTTCGAAACATTAGCGGCCGGAGCCGAACGCAGCGCCAAACAATTTCAAGAAGAAGGACAACACAAGCTGGCTTTGGCGGCCCATAATCGCAAAAAGGTTATGGAATTGGCCGCAAGAACATTTCGAGAGGAAGCCGATTCGCAAAATGAACACTTCAGGATAATGATGGACGCCAAGCTACGCTTGGAAGCCCGATTGACTGAGGTTGCTCAAAAAAGAACCATCTTGCAGGCCGCCCAGCCTCCTGCTCCGAGTCTGTTACTCCCCATCTAATTGTTCCACCGACATTTCATCGATCTCGCGATCTTCCTGGTTTTCCTTCACCTCAGATTGAACATCCTCTGGCGATGAGTAGGGGGCGTCGGAGACATTGGAGCTTTGCTTTTTGGGGGATGCTTTGGTTTCGGCCTCCTGTTTTGCCTCTAAGTTGCGTTGGATACGTGGCAGGGCTTGTATCGCGCGTTGCCGCAAAATAGGATCTGATGAATTCTCACAGCGGATCGCCAAGGAAGCAGCTTCGGGAGCGCACAGCGTGGTCATCAGCGCACGTTGCACCCGAACATCCTCCTTTTCCAATGCATCCGCCAATGGCGGTAGATCACCATCGTCACACAATGCGGCCAGGGCCATGAATGCGGCGGCCCGCACATGCACGTCTTCATCTGCCAGCCAGGGCTGAATGACGTCGCGGTTGGCGGGATCGGGCAAACGAGCCAACGTTTCCAGCAAGGTGACCGCGAATGCGGGCGAATTTGCGGCCGCAAGTGCTTGATGCACCGGCTTGAGTGTGACTTCTGCTCCTAAAGAAACCAGTGCTTCCACCACCTCGGCTCGCACCATCTCATCAGGGTCTCCGCTCAACGCCAAGAGCGCAGGCAGATGCTCGATCTGTGGCTGCTGAGCCAGCTCCCGGATGGCCTGCCACCGGATGAGAGCCTCATCAGATTCAAGTTGCTCACGCTTTATTTTGGCGCCCGGGACGAATCGGGAGAATTGCAGTCGCCAACGTTTCCAGATGGCGTTGATGCTTTCTAACCAATGATCAAGATCGGACATGGCCTTCTCCCAGGATAATCCATTTGTAGGTGGTAAGCTCTTTCAGGCCCATAGGCCCACGGGCGTGTAGTTTTTGCGTGCTGATGGCCACCTCGGCGCCCAGGCCCAGTTGGGCGCCATCGGTGAAGCGAGTGGATGCGTTGACGTACACAGCAGCGCTATCCACCTCGTTGAGAAAACGCTGGGCGTTGTCCCAATCGTTGGTGAGGATGCTATCAGAGTGATGAGTGGCATGCTGGCGGATGTGCGCCAGGGCCTCATCCAGGCCCGACACCACCTTCAGTCCCAGCACCAGCGAAAGCCACTCGGTGTCGAAATCATCCGGACCCGCAGGCTCCACTGCTGGGTTTTCACCCACAATGGCATAGGCTCGCTCCTCCGCCCGAAAACTGACGCCATCTCGGCCCAGGCGAGCCACTACCCGAGGCAGAAATCCCTCGGCCACAGCCTCATGCACCAGCAGAGTGTCTAAGGCGTTGCACACACTGGGACGCTGAGTCTTGGCGTTGTGGATGATAGGAATGGCCTGTTTCAGATCGGCGCTGGCGTCCACAAAAATATGATTGATACCAATGCCGCCGGTGATGACCGGAATCGTGCTATTACGCCGACAATAGTCGTGCAGCCCTGCGCCGCCTCGAGGTATGATCATGTCCACATAGTCGTGCAGGGTCAGCAGATGTCCCACCATCGCCCGATCTGGATTATCGATATATTGCACCGCGTCTTGCGGAAGCTCGGTCCGGCGCAATGCGTCACGAATGATCTTCATGATCGCCATATTGCTGCGTCGTATCTCACTACTGCCCCGCATGATGGCCGCGTTGCCCGTTTTCAGGCTGAGCACAGCGATGTCGACCGTGACATTGGGGCGAGCTTCGTAGATGAGGCCGATGACGCCCAGAGGTGTACGACGCTTGCTGACGCGCAGACCATTGGGCAGCACCCGGCCATCGAACTCCTCCCCCACCGGATCGGGCAGACTGGCGACATTGCGGGCGTCGCTGGCGATGCCTTGCAGCCGGGCGGGGGTCAGCGTCATACGGTCGATGAGATTAGCCCGCAGGCCCGCGGCCCGGGCATCAGTCAGATCTCGAGCGTTGGCAGCTAAAATAGCGTCTTTCTGCACAATCAACCCATCAGCGATGGCGTGCAGCAATCGATTTTTGATATGGGTTGGTGTATTAGCCAGGATACGGGCCGCCTCTTTGGCCCGCTGTCCCATGGGGATGAGAGGGTTTTCAGTCATGATCGTTCAGCAAAAATGTGAGTGATGGTGGACAATGGATGTAGGACAGATATCTTCAGAACAGGCTGCAGCCCGCCGATACCGATGAAAATGACCGGGGACCGGAGATGGATGACCGGGAAAAGATGTCGCCCAACCAGTCCTCGGCCCCCCGTCCTCCGTCTATTTCCGATCATCTGGCCAACTTTGCCACCGGAATTCTTTCACCAATGCCAACATCTACAACAAGATCAGATCGTTGCGATGAATGACGGTGGGGCCGTAAGTGTACCCCAAAATGGTTTCGATGTCATCTGAATGGCGTCGGGCGATACGGCGCACATCTGCAGCGGGGTAGCGCACCAGACCGCGAGCAATCTCCCGGCCCGAGCGGGCGAAGACGCCGATGGTGTCGCCTCGCTGAAAATCGCCGACAACCTCGGTGACGCCGATGGGCAGCAGGCTGCTTCCCCGCTGGCGCAGAGCCTGCGCCGCGCCTTCATCCACCGCCACATGGCCCGATTGGGTGTATCCGGCCAAGAGCCAACGTTGGCGGCTTTCGGGTTTGCTGGCTCGGGGAGGGAACCGGGTGCCGAGGAGCTCGCCCCGGGCCAGGCGCAACAGCGCGTCCGGCTCTTCGCCCGAGGCGATGATCACGGTCGCGCCCCCGCGGGTCGCGGTCTCAGCGGCTTGTAGTTTGGTGGTCATGCCGCCGGTGCCCAGCGTCGTGCCCGAGCCGGTCGCGCCAGAGAGGATCGCATCATCGATCTCCGTCACCTCGGGAATGAGACGGGCGGTGGGGTCGGTGCGCGGATCGGAGGTGAACAGGCCCGGCTGATCCGTGAGCAAGATGAGCAGATCAGCCTCAGCCAGGGTGGCGACCATGGCCGAGAGATTGTCGTTATCGCCCACCCGGATCTCCTCCGCGGTCACCGTGTCGTTTTCGTTGACGATGGGAATGGTCCGATGCGCCAGCAGCGCGGCCAGGGTCTGACGGGCGTTCAGATAGCGTCGCCGTAGTTGTAAATCCTCTCGGGTAAGGAGCATCTGCGCCACAGGAATGCCATAGATATCGAAATACTGTTGATAAATCCCCATCAACCGTGGCTGCCCCACGGCACTGAGCATCTGCTTGGCGGGCACGTCGGGGGGCAGATCGGGAAAACCCATCTGTTCTTTGCCCGCGGCCATGGCTCCGGAGCTGACGATGATAATCTCTATGCCTTCTGCATGTAAGCGGGCGCATTGCCGCACCAACTCGATGAGTCGGGGGCGGCTAAGATAAGGCGTGCCTGCGGTGAGCACGCTGGTGCCCAGCTTGATAACAAGGCGCTGATGGTGAACAAATCGATTCAAGGCTTACCTATCGGGGCCAAATAGGCCAGCAAAAGTTTCACGTCGCATATTCCGCAGCTCCACATCCCACGATGCCAATAAATTCTCCAGCACCGCCATCGCATCAGTATCATCGGGCAATTGGCCTGGCAAATAACGATTTAGCAGTTCGATGATCTTCTCTTCCCACAAATCACCCTGCATCTGAGCCTCCTGCAACTGAAATGCCAGCATCCCCACATCTTCACCAGTTGCCAACGTCGGAGAAGCCGTAGCTATAACGCCTGCTTCGGGCCATTGCAGATAGCGCTGCGGATTGGTGTAGCCATACCAGCCATCATTCTTCTTATAAGGATTGACCCGCATGCCAAAATGCAAATGCGGTCCCGTGCTAAAACCCGTATTGCCTGACAATCCTATGATGTCTCCTTGCTTTACAGGCTGATTCAAAACTACAGCGAATTGGCTCAAATGAGCATAAAGCGTCTGCCCCCATTCATGCTGTACCTTGATGTGCTTGCCAAAGCCATCAGGTCGTTCATCCACCCGGATCACAAACCCATCATCCACGGCTAGCACCTTTTCCCCTTCAGGCATCCCCCAATCCAAACCATTATGACCGGGCAACCCCAGATGACGATAAAGAAAAGGATTCTCACCAAAAGCCTGTGTAAGATGAAATTCCCCATTGAAGGGCAATGGCTTGAGCAATCGTTTGCGTTTGGTCGGTTTACCGCCATCGCTTTCGTTGATAATCATGTTTCGGGCCCTCTACTTTTGGGGACAAAGGGGACGCAGGATTTTCCAGGTATACAGACCAGCATTGTGTCCGTCCGCCCAGAAAAATTGAATGCCGTAATTCCCTACCAGTTTGACATCCACCAGCTCGGTAGAGACTCCCAGCGGAGGCGTCTTGAAGATATCTTCCGGTGGAATAGGCTTGCCCATGTGTTCATGGCCGCCGCGACATTCGGCGCATGGACAAATATAGCGGATGCCCGGCAACGGATATTCGCAATATGCGCCATCTTCCCATTCGATAATGAGGAGATTGTTTGGGCGGTCGATGGTGATGTTGCGGGGAATCGGATCAGAGTGCGTCTTATTGGAGTAATGATGCGTCATGGGGAGTTATATCGTTGAGAAAATCGATGACCTCCTCAATGTGCAACACGCAGCCTATCGTCTTTTCATCAAACTGCAAAAAGATCAATTCATGCAGCAAAAACTGCGTTTTGAGCACAAAAAAGTCACATCTGAGGTCAGGGTAACGTTGAATCGCCGAAGGAACGTTGCAGCTCTGGAGATTGTAGTCTTTCTAGTATACGCAAAAGATGGAAAGAATGACAAGACATTGTTTGCAAAGCAAACACACTGATAAAAATAAAATGTTTTTACTGGGATGTAAAAATGAGCGCAACCTAATTTATATGAAAATTTTGATAAAAATTGACATCCCCCCAACGTCATGCTAGAATACCGCACCAAACCTCCCCTCAATCATTTTACCAACAGTGCATCCTGTTCGTCAGAAAATTCTTGACTATCTAAAACGATACGGCCAGGCTACGGTTACAGAGCTGGCAGAATATCTGGATATGGCGCCCGTTTCGGTGCGTCATCATCTGGATTTGCTTATTGGCGACCACCTGGTGGAAGCTGTTCGCGTGCGTCGAAAGTCGGGTGCAGGACGCCCCAACCGGTTGTATTCACTCACCGAACAGGCTGATGCACTTTTCCCCAACAACTACATGCAATTGGCCGACGAAAGTCTGAACATCCTTAAACGTTTACTTACCCCCGAACAGTTCGTAGGCGTTATGACAGAGTTGGCGGAGCAAACTGCTGCCAGAGCCCCCGCCGGTTTAGAGAGGCTCTCAACTGAGGAGCGTTTGCATAAAGCGATTGAATTTCTCAATGATGAGGGGTATATGGCGTTTTGCGATTGCAAACCTGGCGAATTACTCCTGCACACGTGCCATTGCCCATATCGAGAGCTCATTCGAGATCACCCTGAAATCTGCCAAATCGACCAAGCTCTCATTCGACGACTGACTGGCATGACGCCTGTACGAGTGGCCCACATGGCCGACGGCGAGACTCGTTGCACCTATCGTCTATCCTCTCAAAAACCCTTGCCCCAGCCAACGCATCCTGCTAAAATCCTAGTTAATGTCTAATCATCATTCTATGGCTCCTTTGCAAGGCGCGTCCACGATTGTCGATCAATTTGGACGTCAGCTGAACTATCTACGCGTTTCACTCACCGATGTATGCAACTTGCGTTGCGTCTATTGCATGCCGGAAGAGATGCGTTTTCGTCCCCGGCACGAGTTGATGACGGATGAGGAAATCATCACGATCGTGAGGATGATGGCTGAGCTGGGCATCAACAAAATCCGATTGACTGGCGGCGAGCCCACAGTGCGCCCACGCGTGGTGGAGATTGTGCGTCAAATTGCACGTATCTCGGGGATCTATGATATCGCCATGACTACCAACGCCATTCTCCTGCCCCAACTGGCCGAACCCCTGGCCAGGGCAGGACTAAAGCGGGTCAACATCTCACTGGACACACTGGATTCGAAGAAATTCCGATTTATTACCCGTTGGGGAGACCTGGATAAAGTCTTGGCTGGTATCGAAGCGGCTGAGGCGGCGGGATTGCGCCCCATCAAAATCAATGCGGTGGTTACTCGCGGGTTTAATGACGCCGAAGTCGTAGAATTGGCCCGCCTTACGCTTGATCGTTCCTGGGATGTACGGTTCATCGAGCTTATGCCATTTGGTGGTGAGGCCGAGTTCGCCCAGGCTGCCGTGGTGCGTTCGCAAGAAACCAGAGAGCGCATCGAGGCCGCTCTGGGCCCCATGATAGAGGTCGCTGGCCATGATCCGCGAGATCCAGCCCGACCCTATCGTCTGGCCGGCGCTCAAGGCACCATCGGTTTTATCAGTTCGGTGTCTGAGCCATTCTGCGGAAGTTGCAACCGGCTACGTCTGACTGCAGATGGAAAGTTGCGTCTGTGTCTGTTGCGCGATGGTGAGTATGATATTCTTACCCCGCTGCGTGCAGGCGCGTCCTTGCCAGGGCTCAAACAAGGGATTTTGGCTGCGGCTTACTACAAACCCTGGGGGCATGGTCTGCCCGATGGTGAAATTCCTCGTTCCCGACTCATGTCACAAATCGGAGGATAAATTCGAGGAAGCTCTATTTGATGTTCACTTTGGCCTTTCAACAATAACGCTCCCCAAAAGGAGATAAGAACATGACAAAATTATACGTGGGAGAAACAGCTCCTGACTTCGTAGCTCTGAGCGATGAAGGCAAAGAAGTGAAGCTCTCTGATTTTCGTGGCAAGAAAGTGATTCTTTACTTCTATCCCAAGGACAACACCAGCGGATGTACCAAACAGGCGGTGGGATTCCGCGATCATTATGATGAAATTGTGGCAGCCAACGCAGTGGTTCTGGGCGTCAGCCCCGATAGCGTGGAAAGCCACGTCAAATTCAAAACCAAGTACGATCTTCCATTCCTATTACTGGTGGACGCCGATCACAACATTGCGGAGATGTACGGCGTTTGGGGTGAAAAAAATATGTACGGACGTAAGTATTTCGGTATCAAACGCAGCCACTTCGTTATCGACGAAGATGGCAAGCTCATCGACGTACGCTACAACGTGCGCCCGGCCAAAAGCGTGGAATATGCGCTAAAAGCCATTCAATCAGATTGATCGGTAGGGCTGGCTTGCTTGAAAAAATCTGATACCTGAGCGCCGTATGGCATGGATGGCATGGCGCCGAGCTGGGCCGCGGCCAACGCGCCGCAGGCGTTGGCCCAACGCAACGCCTGCTCCCATGGCCATCCCTGTAAACGCGCCCATACCAGGCCTGCAGTGAATGCATCGCCAGCGCCTGCGGCATCCACAGGCCGTATGGGAAAAGCCGGGAAGAACTGCATAAACGCATCAGTGGCCAACAGCGCACCACGGGCGCCAAGCTTGAGGACGACGGCCCGTGGGCCCTGCGACAACAGGGCGCGGGCCGCGGCCCGCGCGGCCTCATCCGAATCGATGCCAAACCCAACCAAAGCCTCCGTTTCGGGCTGGTTGGGTGAAAGAATTTCAGCATGATTCCACAATGCAGGCGTGTAAGGTCGCGGCGGGCCGGCATCAACGAATATAGGAATCTCGGCCGCGCGTGCCAATTCCACAGCCCGCAATAATGCAGGCTCTGCAACCTCGAAATTGAAGAGCAATCCATCGATGCGATGCAAAATCGGCGCCAGGCGCTGCTCCACATCTGTGGGCGTCAACGTCAAATTTGCTCCCGGAGCGATAATGAACGCAGTCCGCCCATCGGGCTCCACCAACAACACCCCCGCCCCCGTGGGCGCATCAGTCGCGCGCGACACCCCCACGACATCTACACCCAGAGAACGCAATGTTGCCAACGCTTTGCGGCCAAACATATCATCTCCCACCTTGGAAAAAAGATAAGCGCCGCCACCAAGGCGCGTAAAAGCAACCGCAGCATTGGCCGCCTTTCCCCCAGTGGTCGGTAGAACCCGGCGGGCATGTAGATTTTCGCCGCTGCTGGGTATCCGCGGCGTCTCAACGATAATATCCATGATGATCGAACCAATGACAGCAATGGTAGGCATAAACATATCCTTAATGGTTATTGGGGAGTGAAAACAATATCAGCCCATAGAATGGGAAAGCTTACGTTTGCGACAGCATTTTTCTCAAACGCTGTTCATCAAATCGACGGGTAACGAGATTCATTGGCGTCGGGTTACCAGTTCAACGTTTGGCCTGTTACTATACTGACTCCATCGCAAATTGGAAAATTGTAACCCTACACCTTCATCGACCTGACCAAGTAAACATCCATTTTTCGTAACTGCCAACGTCTCTATCATGTACGCTGTCACGGGAGCGTCATCATTGGCAGGATGCCATCAAATGTCATTCGCAAACGTCACAGAGCACGCCCGCCGCAGGCGTCACACTACAAAGTCAGCCCCCTTAACGTTTCACATTTGACGCCTTGGCTGTCAAAAATACTTATTTCAAAACTAGTAGTAAGTCAAGCCCGCTTTGAGGGAAGAAGGCGACGGCCAGCCGACAGGCCGACTGAAGTCGGTATCTATAGGCCTCTGGCCAACGGACGGCCTACGCCGTCCCTTCACCAACCAGAGACGGTCGACGGAGGTCGACCGCTGGCGCAAAGCGCCTGGAGAGTCTGAGTTTACTCGATGGTAAAGGCCACGGCCACAAGAGGATTTCCATCAAACTACATTTGACTGAGTACTAGTCATCCTTTCTTGTGACGGTAAATCCATCTGTCCGCGACCACTTTCAAACGTAGGATGGTCGTAAATGGCAAACAATTTGCGCTCAAACGATATTTTCCCAGGCAATCGATTTTTTATCATCTCATTAACCGTGCTACAATCGAAATCTCAAGCATTCTTTTTGTGGAGGATAAGATACATGCCCCGTCGAAAACGGATTAACAAACAGCAACCCAAGAAGAAAATGAACTGGACAACCACCGTCTGGTACATTATCGGTGCACTCATTGTCATCGCGATGGTTTTTTCTTTAGTTGCTGGCGCATTTCGTTAGCAGCGCCCTTCAAAACAGCATAGGTTTGCATCTCTGGCGGCAGCTCAGCACCTGTCTTTGGGACTGATTTACGCTCATGACTACTCTGACACGCGACGCCAAAATTGGATTGCTATACGTTGTAATAGCGGTCCTCTTTTTTTCCACCAGCCCCATTTTCATCCGTTGGGCCGATTCAGTCTCCAGTTATGAGCTCACCTTTTGGCGGCTAACCACGGCGGCTCTGACCGTCGGGATGATGATGTTGATCAAAGGGGAGGGATGGCGCGTTCCTTATGCCGAATTACGTAAGTTCGTTCTATTTGGTTTGGTGACTGCGCTACACTTTCTGTTCTACATCTCATCCCTTTATTTCACCACGATTGCCCATTCACTGGCCATTGTTTACACTGCCCCCATTTTTGTTACGCTTTTTTCTGCACTTTTCCTCAACGAGCATATTCCCAAACGTAAGTGGATCGGGGTGTTGATCACAATCATCGGCATCAGCATCTTGACAGGATTCCAACCCAATTTTAATAAACGAATGTTGTTTGGTGATATATTAGCTTTTGGGTCAGCAATTACTTTTGGGTTTTATAGCGTGGCTGGGCGTTCTCAACGACACCATTATAGCCTGTTCACCTATGCCGTGACCACCTATGGTGCGGCTGCATTATGGGCTTTGCCCACGGCGCTGCTCGCTTTTTCGCCTGGAGGCTACACAGGCAAAACTATTCTTAGCATTTTGGGAATGGGAATTCTTCCTCTTGGATTCGGTCATACACTTTACAATGCCGCGTTGCGTCGAGTGCATGCCTCCTACGCCAATGTCATTGCCACACAAGAGGTGACCGGTGGCGTGATTTTTGGGGCGTTGTTGTTGGGAGAGATCCCAGGCATCAATGAGATTAGCGGGGTGGTGGTCGCACTCATTGGAATTTTAGTAGTCATCCTTTCTTGAGCGCTCCTACCATCGGGGCTGTCTGGCAGTGATGAAGCCGTATGGAGTCGCGACCGAAATCAGACCATCGATCTGCCAGCACTTGCGTCCCGTTCAATTCAAACAGAGACAAAACCATGAATTTTACTGATTTTCCTCGTCACCTTTGGCCTCTGAGCGTTCATTTTTATCGCCGACAGCTCTATTTGGGATCGTACAACTTGAGCGAGCTTGGGCGGAAGCTGAAAACGCCCCTCTATCTTTATGATGCGGCCACCATCACTCATGCCGTCTCTGCATATCGGCATGGCATGCGCGCCTGGCCCGGGGGCGGACTCATCGCCTATGCCGCCAAAGCATGGCTTGCACTGCCTTTGGCTCAATGGCTGGCTCGTTACAATTTAGGATTAGATGTCGTCTCATTGAGTGAAATGAAAATCGGCTTACGAGGAGGTTTCCCGGCGGAAACGCTGCACCTTCACGGCAACAACAAAAAGCCAGACTTGCTACGACTGGCCATAAACGCAGCCATCGGCGCGATTGTGGTCGATAATCTTCACGAACTTAGCCTGTTGGAGCAGATGACGACATCCTCGACCATTTCGCTGTGGCTACGTCTGAATCCAGACCTGTTGGCTCCAACCCACACCTACCGCCAGACCGGCCATTATGGATCGAAGTTCGGCCTGAGTCGCAAAGATGCGCTTGCTGCAGCTCAGCGCATTGCTGCCCATCCTCACTTGCGCCTGACCGGGTTACATGTGCACATTGGCTCACAGATATTTGATCTTACTTCGCTAACAGACTCAATTTCTCGACTCATCGAACTGGCTGTGGCCATCGAAGAGGGGGGCTGGGGCAAGATACGGGCATTGTCACCGGGGGGAGGGTTAGGCGTCCCGTACCACCCTCAGGACCCATCCCCATCACTGCACATGCAGGTGCAGCAGCTTTGCGCCCGAGCGGCTGAGTTGTGGCGACAACAGCATGCCGGTCCGTATCCTCTCCTGATTTTGGAGCCTGGTCGTAGTTTGATTGCCAGATCCGGAGTGGCGTTGTACACTGTAGGAACAATTCGACGCCTGAATGATGGAACGCGCATCATCGCCGTGGATGGCGGCATGAGCGACAACCTGCGTCCAGCGCTATACGGCGCTCGTTACACCGCCGCGCTAGCCCGAGATCCCCTGGCCGAGCCCATAGGCCCCGTCCGCATCGTGGGGCCATTATGCGAAAGTGGCGACTTTCTCATCGAAGAAATTTTGCTGCCCGAAGTCTACCCCGGTGACATCCTGGTTGTACCCGTCTCGGGGGCCTATCAACTTAGCATGGCCAACAACTATAACGGCATGTTGCGCCCCGCAGTCTATCTGCATACGCCCAAACAACTGATTCCCTTCCAGCGTCGAGAAACATTCGATGATCTCATCCGGCGAGACGTTCCCCTTATTTTTTAACTCATGTTACACACCAATCGATCGATCGCCTGATTCTGGAGCAAGGCGCTTGTTGTCTTACAGTGACGACAAACATGAACCAACGTTGACGAACGTTGACGAAAATTCGGTCATCCTGGTTCATCTATTTTCGCCTTCTCGTCCATTCGTCTCTCGGTAGACAACAAAAGGCGCCAGCTCTCAACCGCGGTAGCATCAAATTATGTAACATCGGTTTTTCATTCGTCATGTCAAGACCCATCAACTGCCGATACTATTACGCCGATTATCACCGCGGGCGTGAAACCGAGGAATGCCGGCTGATCAAACGCAACCCCGACTCACGGCCCTGGCGTCGCAGCCTGTGCGCTCGATGTCCTGTGCCCGATATTCTTATCAACACCAACTGCAAGGAAATCGCACTCGAAGCCACAGTGGTAAAAAAGTGGGGATTTTTAGAGCAGGTCGAGGTGTACGCCATCTGCGCCCGTCATTTCATCGAGTTGGAAAACCCCAAATTTTGTCCTCTGTGCGCCCAAGAAGAAGACTAATCCCACTCATCATCCCAATCATCCCATTCAATATCGATCGATTGGCTTTTTTGGGGGGACGTTTGGCCTGACCCGCGTCGTCGATTCAGAATCGTATGCAGAGCGATACGCATGGCCGCCAGAAACTCTTCGAATGCATTCTCCAGGTGTTGCCAGAACGCCTCGGGAAGACCAAAATTATAATGGGAAAGTGTTTTTTTGAATGCGCGTATTCCCATCCGGAACCATTTTTCCCAAGAAAACACTTCCTCGTTCAAGGATTCATCCGTAGGGGGTTTAGGCATGCGTATGCGTGCGATTAGCGGGGAGAACGGGATAGATGGATCATGAAAAATGATCAAAACTGTGGATAACTCATCATTCCTCTGTGGATAACTGCTCAGTTATGCACAGTTTTTTCTATATCTCGTGTATAGAACAGGAATTCTACCTAGATGTTGGGTAGTTATCTTTCGGGCTTTTGGGCAATAGCGATGATGCTAGTGCCCCAAGGCAGCCGCCACCGTTTGAGCATCGCCACTTCCACCTTGCCCACCCATTCCAAAATGCTGTTCATCCAGCCGGGGGCAGGCTCCATCTCCACCTGATAAGCGTCGTCGTCGAAATGTGGAGAAGACATGTCGGGCTCTTTGTCCAGCCATTTTCGTAGTAGGATCACGCCCGCGCCCAGAGGGAAGACGAGAAAATTATTGTAACCGCAATAGGGCACGTGCCAGCCTGCGGCCTCCAACTTTTGTTTGAGTTCGGGGGCGGTGTAACGACGTTGATGCAGGTTGATGATGTCGTTATTGCTCCACAGCCACATAAATGCAGGTACGGTGACAATCATTGTTCCACCTGGTTTGGTCACCCGGAACGTTTCGTTGAACACAGCGTTTTCATCAGGGATATGCTCGACAGTGTCCAACAGAGCAACGATGTCGAAGGTGTTATCTGCAAATGGCATGGCTGTAGCGTCACCCTGACGCACCTCCCAGCCACGTTCGTGGGCCACAGGAATCGGTTTGGGATTGTATTCCAGGCCCACGATCTCGTCACCATATTGGGCAAGATTGTGCATCATGTTGCCTGCACCTGCGCCCACATCCAACACGCGGCGGCCTCGCTTGCCAGGACCAGCGTATTTGTCCAGCAGCGCCAGAATGGCCCGCGTGCGAGACGCAAACCACCAATGTTTGTCTTCGTCGATTTGAGAGAGCATGGGGGTGCTTTGGGTCATCATTCGTGCAAATTCCTATCTCGAAAATAGAGTATGGGTCCTTCGGGGCTAGGATCCACCAGGGCGGCAAACGAAACGGTCTCAGAAGTTTCGATTATTCTATCGTTGCTGTCAAGTTTTCAAAACGATGTGAGCATCAGCCTTCGGGAGGCTTGAGCGGGCGCACAGTGATGCTGCGATGCTGCAAAACCCGTACCTGGCCCGGTCGCCCACCCTTGATCTTGCGCAACTGTCGCCGTAGAGCAACAATGACCGGCGCTTTGGCGTTTGCGCGCGCCTGCGAGCGCCATAGCGCCCAACGAGCAGCTTGTTCGATGACTTCGTCTGGTACTTCTTGTCCGCCAGTGCGAATGATGACGTGGGAACCTGGAACGCCCTGAGCGTGCAGCCAAAGATCCTCCGGCTGCGCCATTTTCCAGGTGACGCGCTCATTTTGCAGGGCATTGCGCCCTATGAGAATCTCGAAACCCTCGGGAGTGGTGATGCGGATGGGCTGCGAACGGGGAATCCGTGAGCGCTTGCCTTTGGGTTCCGAAACCAACCCGGATACCAGCAATGCCTCTCGCAACTCTTCGATTTGAGGCGTGTTATCCGCCAAGCGCACATCGCTCTCGATTTGATCCAGCCAGGCCAGATCCCGATCCGTCTCGGCTAACAACGCCGGGATTTTCTCTGCAGCCCGTTTTTTCTTGCGATAGCGGGCAAAATACGCCTGTGCATTTTCGCTGGGGCTCAGAGCCGGGTCCAGAGGAATGCGAAGCATCGCCTCGCCCGTCTCGGCGAGCAACTCCTCATCTCCGGCTTGGATCTTCCAGGCATATGCTAAAATCCATTCACCATAAGCGCGTAACCGAGCCATGTCCTCTTCGCCTGCGGCCTGTTCGCCCAGGCTGGCCCGCCTTGCTAGGAGTTTTTGGCGGGCCGCTTCCACAAGCCTCAACACCTGCCTGCGACGCCCTGCGTAACTATCCGCCCCCACGGTCGCTTCGTAAAAGGTCCGGGCTGCGGCGCTGATGCTACGAAAAGGCGTCAAATTTGGCAAATGCGTTAATTCGTAGGGCGCAAAAGCTACAGGAACATCTGCATCGTCTCGGGCGACCATGGGCGCCCACCCGCCTTCAATGGGCAGCTTTCGGAACCAATTCAGCACTTCCATGAGCGTCTCAGGCTGGAGGTTGGGATGCGAAACATCTGCCACAGCATCGCCAGTGACGCGGAATATGAGCTCGCGCGCAGCTAGAGGGCTCAATCCCGCGAGGCGTGCCACCAGTGTGCGCCACAAGGGCCTGTTCGCGGGCGTCTGATGCAGAATGCGGGTGACATCACTAGCACTGACCAGATCAATGGGAAGTTTTTGGGCCTGCTGTGGGGGTGGAGAATATGGGCGTCCTGGGCGTACTATGCGTTGTGTGCGTTCGTTATGTTCGAAATATCGCAAAGATGCCAGCACATCTCCCTGAGCATCGTTCAGGATGAGATTGCTCCACCTGCCCATGATTTCAGCCACAATCGTGTTGGCGCCTTGGGCAGGGTGCGAAAACGTCAGGTAAAGGATGCGTTCCCAGCCAGGTTGTACGATCTGAGTAAGACGGGCGCCGCGCAGTCGTTTGCGGGCCAGCAATAAGAATGGACTATCTTGCTGCGTGCCGCGACGGGCCTTCTGTTGCAACAAATGCACCCGCGGGGTATGCACATCGACACCAAGCAACAACCAATGCCGATCTCCATCCCGGAAGATTTCCAGGGCCAGACTGTGTTCATCGGGGCGAACAATGGCCTGCACCCGTCCACCCAGCAGGGTTTCTTCTAATTCGCGACGGATCGCGATCAGGGTGATGGCATCCATAAACGCTATTGTAGCATACTAAGCATCGTCGGAAATAAGGTTACACGTTTTTAAAACGACCAGAAAACCATACCACAATCAGGAGTTTCGGAGATTCCATCTACGTCTCCTCTGCGTCTCGATGATGAGATGTTGGTTTCAATGAAAAAATGCCTATCAGGATCCATCGCAGAAGCGACACTCCTATTGCGTGAAGAGATTTTGTTTTGTTCAGAATGGTCAAGATAAAATTTACGTTGGCGTTGATGGGGCGTCAGCCCCAACAGTTTTGAAAAGACATCTGGGCGTGTGTTACACTTACATGATGCTAAAGATCGCGTGGGAACCCATTACATTGCAACTGAAGAATGTTTTTCGCATCGCACATGGCGCGAGCGCTCAACGTCAAAATATCATCGTACATGTGGCAGAAGGCATTGGCGAGGCGGCTGGCGTGGCCTACCACGGTGAGACGCCCGCTGGCATCATTGCCTATTTGCAAACCGTGCAGCTCTCGGGGGACGCATTGCATCTGGTGGCATTGTTGAATCAGCTGCCCGCGAATGGTTCCCGTGCGGGACGAGCCGCATTAGACATGGCCTTGCATGATCTATGGGGCAAGCGCCTGGGGAAGCCACTGTACCGGCTGTTTGGTCTGAATCCCGACGACGCTCCTCCCACCTCTTTTACCGTGGGCATGGATGAACCAGCGGTGATGGCGGCGCTTGCTGCAGCTTCGAACATGCCCATCATCAAAATCAAAGTGGGAGGGAGCAGGGATGAGGCTCGGGTGCGAGCCATACGCGCGGCCACAAATGCCCGTTTGCAGGTGGATGCAAATGGTGGTTGGGATCGTGAGCAGGCCGCACGCATGATTTCCCGTCTGGCCGACTATGATTTGCAGATGGTGGAGCAACCTTTACCCGCAGGCGATATCGAAGGCTTACGTTGGCTACGTCAACAACATTTTGGCGTTCCCATTTTTGCCGATGAGGCCATCAAGACCTCGGCCGATGTATTGGCGCATGCGGGAGCAGTGGATGGCGTGGTAATCAAGCTTGCCAAGAGCGGTGGAATCCGGCCCGCTCTGGAGATGATCGCACTGGCCCGAACATTGGACATGCAGGTGATGATCGGTTGCATGGTGGAGTCTGCCGTGGCTGTGACCGCAGCCGCACACATTGCCCCGCTATGCGATTACGCAGATCTCGATGGTCCGCTGCTTCTGGCCAATGATCCTTTTAAGGGGGTGAGATACGAAGGCGCTCGATTGGTATTGCCGCAGGGGCCAGGATTGGGCGTGACAACCCAGCAGTTTCCGACTTGAGTGATGAAATTCACCTTGGCGACGATGACAACTCATCAGACGAAGATGGACGAAGTGAACCATCGTCACTATTCGTCCACCTTCGTCTCTGTCAATATGCGTAGGCGCTTTTCCTCAGGTCTCAAATGCGCATACTGGCAACCTGACACAAACTTCATGTTCATGTTTTCTGCCGATTGAAATCAGGACTGAGGGCCTCCAGCCGCAGCGTCCAGCGTCTGTGGCCCGACGGTGGCGAACTGTTTACCAGGGCAATAAGATGCGCTTCCACCTCGCCATCCATCTTGCGCTCATAGATGCGGTTGCGTTTCTTGTCATGTAAAGCCGCTGCAAGACCTTGCTCCCCATATCGTTTGCAAAACAGGTTCTTTCAACCGATTAGTTGCTCCTGTCCCTGCAAGGTTGCATCAAAGGGGGGAATCATCTTCTGAACCAGAATGCGCCCCGTGAAGAAGTAGCACATTGGGACATGAATTATGAGCGGCCCGTCAGACACGCCTCGTACACGGCCATTACTCGTTCCACCAACACCGGAAGATCAAATTCCTGACGCGCACGCGCCTGCGCCCGACGTCCCATCTCCATGCGCATGGCGTCATCCGCCAGCAAACGTTTGATGGCCTCAGCCAGCGCTGTTTCATTACGGGGGGGAACCACCAGGCCCGTGACGCCATCTTGATTGACCCACGATGTCCCCGTGCCGAGCTCGGTGCTGATAAGCGGAGTGCCTGCAGCCATGGCTTCCAATAGCACGATGCCAAAGGCTTCGCTGCGTTGACTGGAAGGCAGAACAAAGATGTCCGCCGCTTGATAGTACGCGGGTAAATTGTCATCGCTGACATCGCCGACAAAATGCACTTTGTTCGCCACGCCCAACTCATGGCTTAAGACATCCAGTCGAGCAGCTTCGGGGCCAGCGCCCGCCACCAAAAGCGTCGCTTCCACCTCCCTCATGGTTCGAAGCAAATAATCCAACCCTTTATAATAGCGTAAACGTCCCACAAAAAGCAGCAACGGACCGGGAAATCTGCGCCGGATGGTTTGCACGCGTTGCGTTCTGGGATGAATAAACCGCTCGACGTCGATGGCCAGCGGCACCACCGTACACTTATCGGCCAACGGGCGCAACCAGGGGGAACTCTGAATGTACGGGGCGCTGGTGGGCAAAATTCTGTCCATCTGTCGCAAAACGCGCCGCAAGAGCGGACCATAAAGATGCAAAAATCCAGTCTGTCGCACCACATCGCTATGATAAGTCATCACCGCGGCGCTTCCGCGATGCAAGAGCCATTGACTCACTTCGCCCAGAGGATAGGGAAAATGAAGATGGACGATATCGGGGTGCTGTCGATAAAGAATGCGTGGTAACGCCAAACTCAGAGGGGTGGAGGCCAGCGTGCCCAGGCGCGCTGCCCGAATCACCATCACGCCATGTTCTTTCCGCACCACGGTCTTCAAACCCGCCGGATTCGTCACCAGAACCGTCACATCATGCCCGCGAGCGGCCTGGGCTTCGGCCAGCCACTTCAAATGGTTCTCGATGCCGCCGAAGACAGGATGATAGTCTTTGTAGATGTGTAGGATTTTCATCGTTTGTTCAAGGTGTCTTGATAAGCCCGTATTGTCAATCGGGCTGTCTCTTTCCAAGAGAAGCCTGCCGCCCGCTTTGCCCCCAAGCGCGCATAATGCGCACGCAAGTCGGCATCTTTGGTCAGACGGCTGAGCGTCTCGACCAACGCTTCCTCGCTGGTGGGATCGAAACTCAGCGCGGCCTCGCCCGCAGCCTCGATCAGGC
>CAZYSY010000007.1:0-19720 GCA_964650295.1 uncultured Caldilineales bacterium
GCCGCGCCGCCCGCAGTGCGCCAACGCTGGCCCGCGTTCAAAATCCCCCGCTACAACCACACCCTCAGCCAGTGGCTGAACATGCTCATCACCGCGGGCTTCGTCATCGCCCGAGTCGGCGAGCCCGCGCCCGATGAGCGCGCACTGGAACGCTGCCCCCATCTGGCCGACGCCCGCACCATGCCCTACTTTTTGCACATTCACGCCAAAAAGATATAAACAGTCGTTGGAATTTCACAACAGCGAAAAACAAAACATTACCAAGATAGACCCTGGATTTCATTTTTTTCTTTCACAATTCCAGCGGAATATTGGGGCAATCTTTTCTTTTTTCAACATATCACCCTGAAGCACGCAAAAAGTGCGGCCGTCGGACGATTTGCTCAGGCGATGTTTCAGTGATATACTTTCTTTCCACTAACAAGATATGGCGTTTTTCAGGTCGATACAAACTACATCTTGTGCCTTCCCATTTGTTTTTTGAAGTCATCGCCTTTCATCAATGGCCTGAAGCACAATATGGGAGAACCCGGGCGATACTGTGCGCCAAGATAGTCGCAGCCAGTCTGCACCCTTACAACGTTCCACCAACAGCATTAGCATCTGCCACCAATATCATGAAGTGTCCTTATTGCGGCCATAATCGCTCTCGCGTGCTCGACACCCGAGATTCAGGTGATGGCATCCGGCGTCGGCGTCTCTGTCTCAGCTGTGACAAACGCTTCACCACCTATGAACAGGTCAGCGTGGCTGTTCATGTCGTCAAATCGGATGGCCGACGCGAAGCGTTCGACCGCACCAAATTGCTCAACAGCATCCGCATGGCTTGCGCCAAACGCCCCATTGCCATGGCAGAACTCGAAGGCGTGGTAGATCAAATTGAAGGGTATGTCTATAACTCGGGTCAGGCAGAGATTCCCAGTTCAGATATCGGCAACATGGTGCTGGATCAACTACAAGAGATCGATCCAGTAGCCTATATTCGCTTTGCGACAGTCTATTTGGAACTTCCCGATCTAAACTCGGTGCGAGATGTCATAGATAAATTAGTCGGGCGCTAATTGTAAACAAAAAAACAGGGTGTTGTGCACAAACGCATAACCGCCTCGAATTGCGCGCTGAGGTGGTGAATGTTGCGCCCCCTGTTCCCTTGTTGACCTCATTTCTAAATCCATCAAATCAAAGAGAGAGGCTTGAAGCATGAGTGCAGTCGAATTGACTGAAAACACACCTACCATTCCCGAGTATGTGCGGGATGAGGAAATCAAACTCAGCGACAATAGTCTGGAAGTGCTAAAAAGACGTTATCTGCGGCGGGGCGAAGATGGCCAACCCATCGAAACGCCCGCCCAAATGTTTTACCGGGTGGCGCACCATCTGGGCAAGGCGGAGAGGATTTTCGATGGGGATGTGGAAGAAGCGACAGAGACCTTCTACCACATGTTGACCGACCTGCGATTCTTCCCCAACTCCCCCACCTTCACTGGCGCGGGCACGCCATTGGGGCAGCTGGCTGCGTGCTTCGTGCTGCCCATCGAAGATGACATGGGCAAACACCCCGACGGCATCTTTCAGACCCTGCGCAACGCGGCCCTCATCCAGCAGACGGGGGGCGGCAATGGCTTCTCCTTCAGCCGCCTGCGCCCCCGGGGCGACCGGGTGATGACCTCGCGCGGCATCGCCACTGGCCCGGTGGGATTTTTGGAGGCCTACGACCGGGCCTTCGATGTCATCGCCCAGGGCGGCACCCGCCGCGGGGCCAACATGGCTGTGCTCAATGTGAATCATCCCGACATCGAGGAATTCATCTCAGCCAAGGCCGAAGAGGGCAAGCTCACCAATTTCAACATCTCGGTGGGCATCACCGACGCGTTCATGGAGGCGGTGGAAAAGGGCGAGGATTTCGCTCTCATCAATCCCCGCACAGGCAAAGTGTGGAAGACTGTCAATGCGGCTGAACTCTTCGACAGGATCGCAACGTACGCCCATCGCAACGGCGAGCCGGGCCTGCTCTTTTTGGATGCAGCCAACCGCACCAATCCCGTGCCTCATCTCTACAAGCTGGAAGCGACGAACCCGTGCTTTGTGGGCGACACCCGCATCCCCACGGAATTTGGCTTGCTGACCATCGCCGAACTGGCTGAGATGGAACAAGGGGGTTTCATCGCCACCGACAATCGGGCTCTGCCCGATGAAAGCGCGGGCGAAACCCCGGGCGTAGCCCTGCGTCTGGCGTCTCCGGCCTGGATGACCCGGCGGCAAACGCCTGTGATGCGCCTGACCACCCAACAGGGCTACACCATCACCGCCACCCCCGACCATCGTTTTCTCACCCCGGACGGCTATGTGGAGCTGCAAGACCTGAAACCGGGTGATGTGATTCTGTTGCAGAGCGGCGAAGGGACGTGGAGTCGCGAGCAGCGGCTGCCCAATCTGGAATCGCTGCGGGTCAGGATGACCGTCATGGCCCGAGGCGGCGATCACGCCAGCGGGCGCACCACGCAACGTCGCGATTTTCGAGAGCAGTACGCCAACCTGCCCGAGCGCTGGAGCCACGACCTGGGCGTGACGCTGGGCGTGCTGGTGGGAGATGGTTGGCTGTCGGAATCCAGCAACAGCCCGGTGGGCTTCGCCTTCTCGGAGCCAGAGCTGCTGGCCCGGGTGCATGAGCCCATGCAGCGCTGGTTCGGCGCCGGACATGTGCATCAGCGCGGCAGCGTCTCGCAACTGACTTATGGCCGCCTGCCCTACGAGTTCTTCCGGGCGCTGGGCGTTTCCGAGGCCAGAGCCCATGAAAAACGCGTGCCCGAAAGCATCTGGCGGGCCACGCGCGAGGCTGTAATCGGCTTTTTGCAAGGGCTTTTCAGCGCGGATGGCTCGGTGCAGGTGAACGAGGAGAAAAGGGATTGCACCGTGCGTCTGGCCAGTTCATCCCGGGCATTGCTGCAGGATGTGCAGGTGCTGCTCAGCAACTTCGGCATCATGGCCCGTTTGCATCAGCGGCGGACCGCGGGCCGGCGCCCCATGCCCCACGGCAAGGGCGGCGCGGCCATGTATCCTCATCACGCCCAATATGAGCTCATCATCGGCAAGGCCAACCGCGATCGCTTTGCCGAGACCATCGGCTTTTTGCAACGAGCAAAGCAGGATAAACTACGGACCTTCATTCAGAATAAAAAACGGGCCAGCAACCGCGAGACTTACCAGGACGTGATCCTCTCCATCGAGGACGCGGGCATTGCAGATGTGTACGATCTCACCCAGCCCGATACGAACAGCCTCATCGCCAATGGCCTGGTGTGCCACAACTGCGGTGAGCAATGGCTTGGGCCCTACGAGAACTGCTGCCTGGGCTCGGTGAATCTGGCCCAGCATGTGACAGAAGATGGCCGGGTGGATTGGGAGAAGCTGGAAGAGACGGTGGCTGAGGCCACACGCTTCCTGGACAACGTGGTGGAGGTCAACGCGTATGTGCCCTCGGTGCCCCAGCTCAAGGAGGCGGCCCATCGGGTGCGGCGCATCGGCATGGGCATCATGGGCCTGGCCGATGTAATGTACGCCACAGGCGTGCGCTACGGCTCGGAGGAATCCATCGACCTGGCCGGGCAGCTCATGGAGTTCGTGCGCTATCATGCCATGAAAACCTCCATCGAGCTGGCCCAAGAGCGCGGCCCCTTCCCCGCCATCCATGGCTCCATCTACGATCCCAACGACCTCAAGTGGCAACCGCCTGAACCCATCGTACCCTACAAGCAGGATTTCGGGCGTCCGCAACTGGACTGGGACGCCATCGTCCAGGGCATCAAAACCCACGGCATCCGTAACGGCGCCCAGACCACTATTGCTCCCACCGGCACCATTGGCACCGTCACTGGCTGCGAGGGGTACGGCTGCGAGCCAGTCTTCGCCCTGGCCTACACCCGCTATGTGAAAGAAGCCGATGGTGATGTGGCGCTGGATTATGTGAGCCCTCAGTTTATGAAGGCGCTGGACGCCGCGGGCGTGGAGGAAAGCGTCAAAAAGAAGATCGTCGAGCAGGTGAAGCATGATGGCACCTGCCAGGATGTGGATGTCCTGCCCGAGCATATCCGTCACACCTTTGTAGTGAGTATGGATATCGAACCAGAAGAGCATGTCATCATGCAGGCCGCGCTACAACGATTCGTTGATAACAGCATTTCGAAGACTATTAACTTCCCCCCCAACGCCACGGTGGAGGATGTGAAGAACGTGTATCGCATGGCCTGGGAGCTGGGTCTGAAGGGGCTGACGGTGTATGTCACCGGCAGTCGCCAAGAGGTCGTGCTCGAAACAAAAGCGGTAGCCGAAGCCAAAAAAGGCGGCAACGGACTCACGCCACAGGCCCAGCAAGCATCTCTGGAAATCCATGCTCCCAACCGTCGTCCCCGTCCCTCTCGTCTGACAGGACTCACCTACCGCCGGGCCACGCCTCTGGGCACGGCCTATGTCACCATCAATCAGACCGAGGAGCGAGAGCCATTCGAGGTGTTCCTGAATGTGGGCAAAGCTGGCTCGGATGTGGCGGCAGTCTCCGAGGCTTTAGGACGACTGATTAGCTACATCCTGCGTATGCCCAGCCATCTCACCCCGACCGAACGTCTGCACCAGGTGGTGTATCAACTGGCGGGCATTGGCGGCGGCAGACCTCTGGGATTCGGGCCGCAACGAGTGCGCTCCCTGCCCGACGCCATTGCCCAGGTGCTGGATGAATATCTGCACGAAAACATCGTAGTGGAAACCATCCAGCCCGAACAAGAACCCCTGCCCGCGGGCCAACTGGAACTGCCTCTGAATCAGATCGGCGATCTCTGCCCCGAATGTGGGCAGGCCACCCTCCTGAACATCGAAGGTTGCAAGAAATGTATTAATTGCGGATACAGTGAATGCTAAGAATGCTGCAAGAATTGATCGCCAAAAGGGACGTAATCCGACTGCGTCCCTTTTTTATTTCTTCGCACGTTTCCGCAATTCATGCTATACTTTGCTTCATGAAAAAGTCAACGCTATTCATATTCCTTACACCGATTGTCCTTTTTCTTTCCATCCCATTCTCGCATGCCATAGCTCAGGGGCCGATAGAGCTAAAAAGCCTTACCATCAAGCTCTGGCCCGAATATGACGATCCGCGCCTGCTGGTGATCATCGATGGCGAGCTGACGAATCCTGGCAGTGAAATCCGGCTGCCGATTCCCGAAGGAGCTACGCTGAACGCGGTGGCTTCGGCGAACAGTAGCGGAAGACTACTGAAAAACGACTGGCATGAAGAGAAAGCCGAAGATGGCGGTCGTCTTCTGGTGATGATCCCAGAAAACCCTCTTTTCCGAGTCGAATATTACACCAACTTCCCCAGTGACGGCGCCAAACGCACCATCAAATTTGAACTGCCCGCAGGATATTTCAATACAGAATTTGCCTCTATCGAAATTTTACTGCCCCCATCCAGCAGCGACATCACCCTCTCACCGCCCGCTGATGAGTCTGGTGCGGATGGAGAAGAAGCGCATCTTTTCCAAAGGACCCTGGGTGAGATAAAAGATGCGCCCATCGTCCAGGAAATCACCTATGTCAATCCTGAAAACGCACTGACCGCGCCCAGACCCGAGCCCTCAGCTCCTACGGAACAAGAACCGCCTGCAGCGCCCCAGCCTCAGGCATCAAGCCCCATCTCAAAATCGTCGCTGAATCCATGGATTCTCATCTTAGGCGTCGCCGCTCTGTTACTCATTGCGGGCGGTGTTGTGGGGTTATGGCTCACACGAGAGAAAGAGCCAGAAGAAACGTATGCCGCCCCAACCAGCCCCAAAAGCAAACGAAAGAAATCTCATATCGTTTCAGCATCGACATCAAAAAATCTCGATCGGTTTTGCCGACAATGTGGTAGAGAATTCGGGCCAGATGATCGTTTTTGTCGTTATTGCGGAGCACCGCGTCAATCATTGTAACAGATATCATCAGCCTGTGAGGCGTTGAGAGCAATCGCCATATTTGCGCATCAGTCCTCGGGAGGTGGTCAGCAGAATGTGGGCTAGTCGCTTTTACAAAAAGTGCTGACTTTCCCTGCGTCCCCCACTTCCCTACGATCTTCCCGCTCTCCATGCGCGCCTCAAAGAAAAACAACTTTTCTCTGACTGATCCCATACGGAAGCCATACGAATGAACGTCGTAAGTAATAGATGCGAAAGCTTTCTGCATCGACCCAATGAGGTTGCAGCGTTCCGTAGCGCCCGACGCCTCGAACAATGGGGCCATCATGACTGACGAGGCATCGCTGCTGCAACGTGCACGTGAGCGAGACCCGGCAGCCCTTGCCACCATTTATGATACATACGCGCCTCAGATTTACGCATACATCTACCGGCGTATTCGCGATCCTCATCGAGCAGAGGACCTGACCTCAACAGTCTTTCTAAAAATGCTCGAATCTCTGGACAAAAACAACTTTGCCAGAGAGCGACTTCAATCGTGGCTTTACCGCATCGCACACAATACCATCATCGACCATGTGCGATACCAACAACGCCGTCCGGTTCAAACCCTTTACGAAGTCGTCGAAACACACAGCGAAGAGGACCCCGCCTCGCTGGTGCAAAAACAAATGCAAGATGAAGCGGTTTGGAACGCGATTCAACAGCTTACCGAAGATCAAAAAAACGTCATCATTCTTCGCTTCGGCGAAGGCTTAACAGCCCCACAAGTTGCGGAAATCTTGGACAAAACAGAAGAAGCCGTACGAGCGCTGCAACGTCGAGGGCTGGCGAATCTAAGAAAAATTTTATCCCCATCACAAGCTGACCTTTTCTAACCTCTTATGACTTCTCAGCGCGAAAAAGACTTCCTGCTTGATCAGGCGCTCAACAACCAAATCGCTCGTGACGCGCTCGATGAAGAACTGGCTTCGTTACTGACAACGGCATCACGTGTGCACGCATTTCTCGAGGAAACGCCGCCTCCACCCCACGGATTGCGACCAGGAAGATCGGCATTTCTCACCGCAGCGGCCCAGTCATCAAAGAAACATTCACGCAAACCTCTCATTCCGTTCTTGCCTTCTTCCCGACGCCTTACCCAGGCGCTAGGATGGATCATCCCTCTGGGGGCGGTGGCGGTTATGGCTATCTTCATGAGCACCATGCTGCTCACTTCCAACCTGCGCGGACATCCTGAGTTGCCAGGTGAAAATAATCCCCAAACGCTTACAACCCCGGTTGGGCACCCCAACAACACCACGCTAAAAGCGCAAGACCATCAGAAGACAACATCAGAGGATTCCGAGGCGACACACAATGCCGCACAGCAGGACTCAGAGAATCCCTCCCTAGAAGACATTCCCAACCTCACCAAACAATGGGAGCGGAACAACAGCGAGCAGGCATCGGGCAATACCCCCAGCACCACAATAGACGCTCTTCAGGTGACTAATGGGCCACCGACCAAGCCTCAACCTGCTGACAACGCCACACCTCCTTCCGATGGGCTTGTGCTCACGGTTATGCCGCCTGGTTTCACCCCCACACCTCCCAGGGACGCAAGACCAGCGATCAAACCATCGCCTGTAATCTCTGTTTCCATCACCATCACTCCCTCCATTACGCCAGATCCATCCCAAAGGCGCCGCAGGCCGCCAAGACACCCCAAGCACTGATCCTCCCCCGTAACACGCATCAGCTCCATCCCACATAACCCCACACCTTGATTGACACCACTCATTACTCGCTCTCGCCAACGAATAAAAAAGACTTCCGGCTCTCGCCACATTGCCGGAAGTCTTTTTTATGTTTTTTTGAATCACAGAAAATATATCCCTGAGGAAAGACGACTCCCAGATTTTGATGACTCCGCTCGATATTAAAGCTACACTTTGGGAGAATAATCTTCTGTTTCGGATGTTTCTTCAATGCGTTGCTGAACCTTCGACTCCACAGGATCGTGATCGTGGGGCAAAAGATGTGCAGGCTCTACCTCCACTTGTGCGGGCGCTTCGGGGATCACCAACCAGGCCATCAAATAGAACAACAGTCCTCCTCCCCACCAGAGTGTAAGGAAGACTGCCGCCAAACGAACCAGGGTGGGATCGATATCAAAATATTCGCCCAAACCGCCGCAAACGCCGGCAATCATGCGGTTGTTGCGAGAGCGATAGAGTTTCTTTTTTGGCATGTTCATATCTCCTTGATACCATGAATGGATGAACTGTTGCGGCCTATCTCATATCTGGCCATCCATGCAAGATACGCAACAACGTATGACAAGGTTGCAACCGTCTCTTTTCATCTTCCAGAACGAAGGCCCGCACCGCACAGTCAAAAAAACGAATCTTCCAGAGATTTTGGTAAGTTCTAAGAAGTTATTTGATTTTCATGCCTTGTTTTGTAACAACGCAAGACGAAAATAGATGAAGTAAATTGTCTACATTCGTCCATCTCGATCGACATCCGTCTTTGGCAAGTCGCCAGACTCCTATGTTGTCAGCACAGGCGAACAGCTAGCCACAGCCCCCAAGCTCTGATTGTAATCGGCGGGTAACCGGGCATGAAACTTGCGTCGGGTAGCTCGATACAAAAATAGACGAAAGTTGACGATTTTACTTCAGCCAGTTTCCGCTTCTCGTCAACTTTCGTCTTAGCGTCATTGCAATAGATCGTCAAGAATTGAGTGGCTTTTGGGAAGCGCCCACCCCCTCAAAATTGGAGAAATACTACAAACCAGCGGCTCGTAGATGAGAATGAAGAAGGATGGGCTTGATTTCCGTCGGGTCGTAAGCGACCTCAATCTCACCACTTTCGGGATATATCTTCACTTCTTCGACGCCTTCCAAATTTAGCGCTTCTTGCGCTCGATCCTGCCAATCGGCTCGATCCATGCTATCGACCCAAAGTGAGGTGTGAAAAATGGGATTGCTCATTGCATCTCGCTCCATTGCATTAGATGATGTGAATTCGATTGCAGAGGCGGCTTCATTATATCAAAACTCGTTGGCGTGAGAAAAGCGAGATATCGTTTCGTCGATAATTGACAAACAAACAGGTGGTGGTTATAATGCGATGCGTTGAGTCGATATCCAATACAATGGCCCATTCGTCTAGTGGACTAGGATGCAGCCCTCTCAAGGCTGAGACACGGGTTCGAACCCCGTATGGGCCGCTAAGATGACACACCGCCCCACAAGGCGGTGTTTTGTTTTTTTGTAGTGGTGCGAATTTGATTAACGCCATCGGCAGTGAAAGGCGCCTATCAATGCTCAGAGACGATAGACCAGGGGCGACGGACGATTCACGCCGCCAAACAACGATTTTCAGTAGATCACGATTTGCCATGATGCGCAGAGCCGGATCCGTGATCCGGCGGTAATTCGAGCGTCGAACCCGCCGGATTGCGAATCCGGCTGGACACACACTCTCGCAATCGTGATCTACTGATTTTCGTCATCTGTCGTCTATCGTCAAATGGTGCGAGCGCGAACCATGGCAACGAGCAGAAAGGCAACCATCAGTGAAAAATAACCTGGCTACCTGACACAAATTGGCGTTGTTTGCTGCCACTGGCTGAATGAATTCGGTTCTTGGGGCTGCGCCCCCCTTTGCTTCCTTTCCCCGCTCCGAGACGGACGGAGAAGGCGATTTAGAAAGGAATGGCCTGCGCCGCTCAGCCCCCTTCGGGGACGCTTTTTTCGCCCGATTTGTGTCGCCGTCTGGCCCCCAAGACGCTGTCGACGCAGGTCATCAGGCGGCCGCAGCCCCTCAGCCCTGATTTCAATCGGCAGGAAACATGAACATGAAATTTGTATCAGGTTGCCCAAAAAACCACTCCCTGTTTGTATTGGGATTTATGCCGCGTTGTGTTAAGCCAGATAATGGGGTTATCAAAAAAAAGAGGGGTGTGATAAAATAGCTAACAAGTTGTAAGACTAACGACAATGTTAGTCACACACAGATGCAGCGTCGCATTATTCACCCAAAACATCATAACAAAATGTGAGGTATCAAAATGGGCAAAGACACATTTACCATCATTGACAATCGCACCGGCAAAAGTTACGAAGTTCCAGTAACTGATGATACTATCCGGGCGATGGACTTAAGGCAGATCAAAGTGAACGAAGATGACTTCGGCACAATGAGTTATGATCCCGCCTTCAAAAACACCGCCTCAACTCGAAGCAAGATCACATTCATTGATGGGGCCAAGGGGATTCTGCGTTATCGCGGTTATCCAATTGAGGAAATTTCTGAAAACGCCACGTATCTGGAAGCAGCCTATCTAGTGCTTTATGGCGAATTGCCGACTCGGGAACAGTACGAAAAGTGGGTCTTTGATATTACTCACCATACGCTGATTCACGAGAACATGCGCCAGTTCCTGGACGGCTTCCGCTACGATGCGCATCCCATGGGCATGTTTATCAGCACCGTGGCCGCGGAATCCACCTTTTATCCCGAAGCCAAAAATGTGTTTGATCCGGAATCGGTGGAGCTGCAAACGCGTCGTCTGGTCGCCAAAGTCCCTACCATTGCGGCCTTCGCCTATCGGCATTCGCTGGGCCTGCGCTATTCGTATCCAGACAACGACCTGAGCTATGTGGGCAATTTTCTGAACATGATGTTCAAGATGACGGAGTTGAAGTACAAGCCCAATCCCATCATCGAACGGGCCCTGGAAATCCTGTGGATTCTCCACATCGACCACGAGCAGAACTGCTCCACCACCACGATGCGCGTTATCGGAAGCGCTCAGGCAGACCCATATGTGGCGGTGGCTGGCGCTGCGGCCGCGCTTTCGGGCCCGCTGCATGGTGGCGCCAATGAACGCGTGTTGCGAATGCTCAAGCGCATTGGCAGCGTCGAAAACATCCCCGAATATCTTAAATATGTGGAAAGTGGCAAAGAGCGACTGATGGGCTTCGGACATCGCGTGTATAAGAACTATGACCCGCGCGCTCGAATCATCAAGAACTTTGCCCACGAGGTCTTCAAGGTTACGGGCAAAAATCCGATGTTGGACATTGCCCTGGAATTGGAGAAACGAGCGCTAAACGAGGAATACTTCGCCAAGCGCAAGTTGTATCCCAATGTGGACTTCTATAGCGGCATCATCTATCAGGCGTTGGGCATCCCCACCGAGATGTTCACCGTGATGTTCGCGATTCCGCGCACTGTGGGCTGGTTGGCCCAGTGGCGTGAGATGCTGCAAGATCCGGAACAAAAGATCGCTCGGCCTCGTCAGATCTATGATGGCCCCGGCGAACGCCATTTCATTCCGATGGACGAACGCTAATTCCTACGAACAACTACTCAAGGCATCGACGCCCCCGGTCTCTCACTGGGGGCGTTTGCATTCACTTATGCGATGAAACGCAGATACTTTTTCATCACCTCTGGCATCTTCCTGCTTCTCATCCTGTTGTGCGGATTAACAGGAGCCTGGGCTTGGGAGAAAACCGCTCCCTCATCCCCCGTGCAGAAAAAGGTCGCTCGTGAGGTCAAACCCTACCAGTTCGATCTGATCGGCTACGAGGCCGGTGCGATCGCATCCAAAACGAAAGATTGGATCACCCGGCCAGGCACGCGTCTCTCACCTGAAGCTCAGCAAAATCTGGTCGAAAATTACGTGGCGCTGGCTCAAGAAGCCCGACGCCTGGAATATGAGATCAATCGCATCTATGCGGATCCGGAGCAACAGGATCCTGCCGCAGCCAGCGCCGATCTACAACGGCGGGAGAAAGAAAGCAAACGTCTCATGCACGAAGTGCGGCCGATGGTGGAGACAATCCTGGCGCGACAGGTCAGCCAGACACTGGAGGACATGGGGCTGGGAACGGCGGGAAGGTTGTGGCCCCCCCTGGTCTTCAACTTCAGCGCCCTACCCAGCTATCTCATCGTTTCTCCGCGCGATCATATCGAGCTCGAAGCGGGTGTGCACCTGCGCCCCGATCTCACCATCCCCGAAAAAGAAAGCATCGAGGATGATGTGGCCACGAAATTCGATGTTTCCACCCTGGTGGAGGAGCTGGGGGGATTGGGCGTGTGGCCCACCATGCTCACCGACGATGCCGACCTCTCATGGATTCTCGACACCATCGCCCATGAATGGTTGCACACCTACATGGCGTTTCATCCTCTGGGGTGGCATATGTTTGACAATCCCCAGATGGACACCATCAATGAGACGGTGGCCACCATCGTGGGGAACGAGGTTGGGGCGGAAGTGGCCTGGCGCTACTATGGCATTCCCAAACCCAAACCCCAGCCACTGTCTGAAACTCCCACGGATCTACCTCCGCCAGACCCCAACAAGTTCGACTTCAGGCTTGAGATGCGACGCACGCGACTCAAGGTGGATGAGCTGCTCAAGGCCGGTAAGATCGAAGACGCTGAGGCTTATATGGAGGCCAGGCGCAAGCTGTTTGTCGAACACGGCTACTATATCCGTAAGTTGAACCAGGCTTACTTCGCGTTTCATGGCTCCTACGCCACATCAGGAGCCTCCACCGATCCCATTGGCCCCAAGCTACGTCAGCTACGAAATCTAACGCCCGACTTGGCCACATTCGTCCACGAAGTGCAGCGCATCAGCAAACCTGCCGACCTGGATGCGTTGCTGGCGGAATGGCAAGCCGGGCATCGATAACTGCGCTGAGGGCGGTTCAGCACACGTGCATTGCGCTTTCTGTGTATCACTACCTCTCGAGAATATCGAAGAAAACCTGGGGTTTGCGGCGTTGGAGATGCCGCTCTGCAGCCAACGCCAACCGGAAAAGCGAGACCTCATCCCAATGACGCGCCATCACCTGCATGGCAATGGGCAGGCCTTCCTCTGAGTAAGCCACCGGAAAGCTCATGGCAGGATGTCCGGTTAGATTAGCGAAAGGTGTGTAACGCATGATTTCGGTCAGTGTGGAGAGATCAGAATCGCCATCGGGCAAAGCAGATTCGGGGATTGATGGTGCGGTCAGGCCCGCGGCCGGAGTCACGATGACATCCACTTCCTCGAATGTCCGGGCGAAGTGAGCCATCAGCCGGGTGCGGACGCGCTGCGCCAGCACAAAGTCGCGAGCATTGAACGCCCGCGAAAGCGCCAGACTGATGCGGACATCCAGCCCCAAATCCTTATGATGAACGTGATAATCCCGATCCAATGCTTGATTCATCTCGGTGGTAATAGTAATGACATGGGCAATACGCGCGGCCTCCAGATCGGGAATAACAATCTCTTTCACCTGCGCGCCCAAGTTCTCGAATTGCGCCAACATGGCCTCGTTGCCCTGCACCATGTCGGGCGTGGCATGCCGAAACCAGGGCCAAAATACGCCAATGGTGAGATCATGCAGGTCTGCGTTATCCCAACCCTTCAGGGTGGGCAAAGGTTGTTGAACGCTAAGACGATCCCGTGGATCTGGCCCGGCGATGACGGCGTAAGCCAGGGCCAGATCGCGGACCGAAGACGCCAGCGGGCCCACATGCGCCACGCTAAAATCCAGGGCGAACGAGCCAGATTCGGGGACGCGACCATAAGTGGGTTTGAGGCCCAAAATGCCGCAAAAAGCAGCAGGCAAACGCACCGACCCTCCGCCATCCGCGCCCAGGGCAATTGGGGCAAACCCAGCAGCCACGGCTGCGGCAGAACCGCTTGAGCTGCCACCGGTGTAGCGGGTGGGATCATAGGGATTGCGTGGTGTGCCAAAGTGGGGATTGAATCCTGTGACGCCAATGCCGATCTCGTGCATGTTGGTTTTGCCCAACAACAGCGCTCCTGCGGCCCGCATACGCGCTACTGCGATCGCGTCTTCGCTCACAGGCCGTTTGCCCAAAAAGGTTGTGCCCATGTGCGTGGGGTATGGCGTCATATCCAGCTCATCCTTGACCGCCACTGGCACGCCATCCAGCGGCCCGAGGGCTCGACCCTCTTGCCAGCGCTTGGCCGAGGCTCGAGCCTGCCGCAACACGTCGGCACCATCTTGCTCGATGAAGGCCCTCAAGGGAGGATCATGCTTTTCACTGGCTTCCACCGCAGCCAATATGCGTTCAGCCACACTGACCGGATCCAGTCGTCCCTCGCGATAGGCCATGGCGTAATCGAACGCGGAGGGAAAACGCCAGCCGTCAGGATGAGATGCGACCTCCTCGGGCCATTGGGCCTGAGGCATGGTTTTCGCGACGGCCATGGGCTCCCGCACAGGAACCAGCGGCTCGAAAGTTGGCCAATCCTCGAAAGGCTGTTGGCGCAGCCAGGGGACGCCTGCCTGTTTCAGCAGATTGCCGAGCACCAGGCCGCCAGTCGGGCCATCTAGCAAAGAAACAAAAAGCTTGAGCCTACTGCCAGAGAGATATGGCATGTCGACAGATTTTAGATCATAAAGCTGTTCAGGCGTTTGCTTGGCCATGGTTATCATTCACCTTGTGGAAAAGAGTTGCGCCCTGACAAAACTGCCAGGGCGCAAAAGTATAAGCCATTGCTTCAACATGAATCACGCGCACCACTAATCCTCTGCGCTTTCGGATACAGCATCTACAGCGTCAGAAACAGCGGCCTCCACCGTTGTCGACGCCGAAGAGGAAGCATCAACAGCCGACTCCACCACCTCAGGGGTTGGCGGGGGCGGCGGGGGCGGCGCACTTTCTTCGACAGGTTCCACGGGTTGCGTCTTCTCAGGCGCAATGGGTGGAGTCAATTGTTCGGTGGGTGTGACAGGAGGCTGCGATTGCTCAGTTTCATCTGGAGCGGGCGGAGGTGGAGGTGGGGGCGGAGTCGAGATCACCGGAGCGGCCACCCTCTCCAATCGCGTCTCCATTTTCTCCATCAACGAAATAAGTTGAGCTGTTGCAGTGGCATTCGCTCTGGTGTTGTATTCCACATCGGTGAACAGAGAAAGAATGCTACCAAAGATGTAAAACTGAATAAACGTATAGATGCCGAACGGCAGGAAAAGCACCCCGGTCCAATTCCGCCCAGCAAAACGCAATCCGGCAATCTGCTCACCTTCCACCCAGAACCAGATCGCGATCGCGATACTGAAGATCAAAGCCAACCAGGCGATTATCTTGATGAGTAATGCCAGGAAGCGCAAACCGGCATATTTGCGACGAACATTCATTAAGCACTCCTTATCGAGTTGTCACTCGCACATCGACTCGGACCACGCCAGCTACAGAATCGCGTAGGGCGAAGGCAGTCACACCTTGTGCGATGGGGGAATGTTATTGGGGGAATTCTAGCGTCACTTCGCCATCAATTTGATCCAACATCGGAAGCAGCATCTTCATCAATTCACGCTGCTTCTCGTAACCAGGCATGAAGTAAAGCTGAGCATAGAGATCTGCAGCTTGATTCAAGTTGTCGTCACTCCATGCCAGATAAGGGAGTTGCTCATCATTGATCCAGAAGACCAGTCCCTCAGGGGTGGATTTTGCCGTCACCTTATAGATGCCGGCATCCTGCAGAGAACGCATGGTTTGAGGAGCTAACCCTACATTCTGCAATCCAGCAAATCCTGCATCTCCCAGTTCCTTGGTCGAAACGCCCAAAATTGAAGGCACGCCATTTTCATCGAACGAAATGCGAGCTTTTACCACCGCCAGGGTTTCAGCTTCGCTCATGGTGGGCGCCTCGATGGGGGCATCCACATCCCGCATGGGAATTTCTTCAGCAGTTGGCTGCTTGGGGAAGGTCAAGACAATATCCAAGCCGGTGTGCTGAATGATGGGGATGAGCAGATTCAGCACGGTCTGGAATTCGGGCTTCACCATTTGTAGCTTTGTCAGGGTGTCGGCCAGGGTATCCAATTCATCCGTCGACCATGCCAGATGCGGCATGAGCACGCCATTGACGAAGATATACATGCCGTCGTCTTTCTGCACCAGTTCGATGTGTTGGACGTTCGCCTGGGTGAACCACTCCACATAGGCGGGATCCATGGCGAACTTTGAGACATCAATGCCAACCAAAGCCAATAATTGCGGGCTAATTCCAGCGACCGATGGCATGCCATTGCTATCAATCTCGACGACCAGACGTGGCAAAGCCAAAACGAAATCAGCATCTTTGTCGGCAAGATTCACGGGCTTGCCACCGCAAGCTGTCAAGATCGATGCTAGGAGCATCAAAATCAGGAAGGAGAAAAGTAATCGCTTGGAAAGTTTCATGATGAAATCACCTCCTGGAGAGAGCCGACCGGCTCCAAATTGAGTTTAATATTCATTGCTATTCCCGGAACCTGTTTGACATGTGATTGCGAACGATAAAGCAATAACAATAATGCGAAACATTTGACAATGGCATTCAGGATAAGATATTTGACATATCAAATGATATTATGCCGGAAACTAAGAAAATATGCAACAAACCCACAAGGGGCTCCCGAATAGCTGACAGAGGTTCGGAATAATGCATTGCCAACGCTGACCATAGATAAGTTGCTGTCCTACCTGAAGCCAAATAGGACAGCAACTTCAAATTATTTAGAGTTCGATCTTCGCTCCCATCACCTCCAGGAGTTTGGCGATCCATTCGGGATGGGCGGGCCAGGCCGGGGCGGAGACGAGATTGCCATCGACATAGGCCTTGTCCACCGGAATCTCGACGTACTCGCCGCCAGCGGCGTTGATGTCGGGCCCGACCGCAGGATATGCAGTGAGTTTGCGGCCATTAACCACGCCCGCGGCCACCAAAATCTGAGCGCCGTGGCAGATGGCGGCAATGGGCTTGTTGGCCTCGGAGAAGTGGCGGGCGATCTCCAACACCCTGGGATTCAGTCGGATGTATTCGGGCGCCCGTCCGCCAGGGATGACCAGTCCGTCATAATCTGCGGGATCGATCTGATCGAAGGTGGCGTTCAGAGAAAAATTGTGTCCCCGCTTCTCACTATAGGTCTGATCTCCCTCGAAGTCGTGAATGGCTGTTCGCACCACGTCACCCGCTTTTTTATCAGGACAGACGGCGTGAACCGTGTACCCCACCGCGGCCAGGGCCTGGAACGGCACCATAACTTCATAATCTTCTACATAATCGCCAACAAGAAATAGCAGCCTCTTTGCAGCCATATTAGCCTCCATGAAAAGGGTAGGGTTGGGTGGGATAGAATCAGTATCTACGTCCTATTATAAGTTACCATAACGATTTCGTCAATGACAGCAAACCCGCATTGATCAAAAAAACGTCCCAAGGCAGCGCCGGGGGACGTCGAAACAGGTACCCGCGACAGGATTCGAACCTGTGACACCTTGCTCCGGAGGCAAGTGCTCTATCCACTGAGCTACGCGGGCGGATTGAATTGTTTTGGGGGAAGCAAAAACCATCAGCCGGAGATTATTTTAGCACAATCATTTTTGGAATCAAAAAATAGTTGCCGGGCGCATTCTTGCCGCCAATTGCATCCTGTACTAGACTTGATCATGTTAAAGCGCCTCATTACATCTCTTCATTCCCCTTTCCACTACAATCACAATGAGCATTATCCACCTCATCATCGATCCTTTGGCTTACCCTTTTATGGTGCGTGGATTGCTGGCGGCGATCCTGGTAGGCATCGTATGCGCCACAGTAGGCACATACATCGTGCTTCGGGGCATGGCTTTCTTCGGCGATGCGCTGGCGCACGCCATCCTGCCGGGCGTGGCTGTGGGCTATCTCGTTAGCAGCGGCTCCCAGACCGCGGTTTTCTGGTTCGCCCTGGCCACAGCCATGCTCACCGCCATCGGCATTGGCGTCGTGAGCAAGGGAGCGGAACTGAAGGAAGACACCGCTATTGGCATCGTTTTCGCGGGGATGTTCGCCCTGGGCATCGCGCTCATCTCCACCGTGCGAGGTTACGCGGTGGATCTGGCGCATTTTCTCTTCGGCGACGTGCTGGGCGTGAGCAATCAAGACCTGTGGCTCACTTTCATTTTCGGCATCATTGTCATTGTCACCATCATCCTGTTCTACAAGGAATTCCTGGTGCTTTCTTTCGACCCGGTGCTGGCGGAGACGCTGCGCATTCCCGCCAACTTGTTGAACTATCTGCTCTTTGTGCTGCTGGCCATCACCATCGTCGTCTCGTTGCAAACCGTGGGCGTGGCCCTGATGCTGGCCATGCTGGTGACGCCTCCGGCCACAGCTTATCTGCTCACCCGGCGTCTGCCGCCTATGATGGCCCTGGCCGGGGCCATTGGCGCTTTCTCGGGCGTGGCGGGCCTGTATCTTTCGTTTTACATCAGCATGGCGTCGGGAGCGGCTATCGTGCTGGTCAGCACCAGCATTTTCCTGTTGACTGCACTCTTCGCGCCGCAGCGAGGCTGGGTGTGGCGAAGACGCAACGCCTTCAGCGAAAAACAGCTGACGCCTCATGTTCACTAAGCTTTCGCCTTTGTTTGGTCGCTCTGCTGTTCGCAAAGCCAGACAAGTAACGAATCATCTGCTGACGCTTTTCTTTTTTGCCAGCGCCCTGGCCAGCGTCATCCTACATCTGCATCCTCAACGCGGATTCACCAGCCTGCTGATTTGGGTTCCCAAGGTGGTGGCCGCAACTTTTACGCCCGTGCTCACCTTGATCAACCTGGCGGCTATGGCGCTGGGCTTTTTGCGGCGAGACTGGCGGTGGATGCTGTCAGGCGCGGCGGGCGCCAGCCTCAGCACGCACTATTTCTACCAAATCCAACGTCCGTCGCCTGGTTTCGATGAGGTTTTCGGGCCCGATTGGCAAGAGCGTGCGCCCATGCGCCTGCGCTCCTCTCTGTTCCCTCGTGGGCGCTGGACCATGCTGCTGCGCGCGCCCAGGCATGTACGAAGAGAGTTGGATGTGGTCCTTGGCAAGAGTGCGGCCACGGGCAAGGATCTCATGGCCAACATCTGGCTGCCCCCAGAGGATGTGCGCCCCAATCGAGCGGCAGTCATCTATGTTCACGGCGGCGCCTGGATCTATGGCGACAAGGACAACACCCAGCGCCCGGCCTTCCGGCATCTGGCGGGGCAGGGATATCTGGTGATGGATGTGGCCTACACGCTCTGGCCCGATAGCGACATCCCCCACATGGTGCAGGAGGTCAAACAGGCCATTCTGTGGCTGAAGCGCAACAGCGAGCGTTACGGCATCGATCCCGAGCGCATCACCCTCAGCGGCGCGTCCGCAGGGGGGCATCTGGTGTTGTTGGCCGCGTACACGCCCGGACACCCCGCGTTTCAGCCTCCAGAAGAGGATGGCGACGCATCGGTGCGCGCGACCATCGTCTTCTATCCGCCAGTGGATTTTCGGGCCATGTACAACGATATGGAGGATGTCTTCGGTGGGTTCATGCGCGATCGCCGGGTCACCTTTTTGGCCAATCGCGCCGCGGACGCCCTGAAGAAGATGGGCTACATTCCCGAAAACTACCAGGTACGGGGCGATCTCAATATCATCCGGCGCATGCTGGGCGGCTCGCCCGACGAGATCCCCGAGGTGTACGCACTGCTCTCCCCCATCCATCACGTCGATCCCCACGATCCCCCCACCCTGATCTTCCAGGGCGAAGATGATTTCTTCCGCCTGGCTCCATCGCTGCGAGAGCTGCAACGCCGGTTGAAGGCCGCGGGCGTGCCCACTATCTACATCGAATTTCCCTACACCCCCCACGGTTTCGATCTCTTCCTCCCCCAGATTTCTCCGGTGGCGCTGCGCTCATTTCGGGAGATGGATCGTTTTCTGCATCTGATCAACTTCACTTGATAAACGCCAGCTATGAGATTTTTC
>CAZYSY010000008.1:0-23607 GCA_964650295.1 uncultured Caldilineales bacterium
GCCCGAGGTGGCCGATCTGCTGGGCCTGAGCCCGGAGGAGAAGGCCGCGGCGGCCCGCGCCGCCACCCTGAGCAAGGCCGATCTGGCCACCAGCATGGTGGTGGAGATGACCTCCTTGCAGGGCATTATGGGCGAGATTTATGCGTTGGATAGTGGCGAGCCGCCCGAAGTGGCCCGGGCCATCCGCGAGCAGTACATCGTCAAGCCGGAGCAGCCCCTGAGCCCCGCGGGCCTGGCCCTGAACATCGCGGACCGGCTGGATAGCCTGGTGGGGTTGTTTGCGGTGGGGCTTGCGCCCAAATCCACGGCCGATCCCTTCGGTTTGCGTCGTGCAGCCCTGGCCCTGGTGCAGACCCTGATGGCCTCCGGGTTGGATTTCGATATCCGCGAGGGGTTGAAAGCCGCGGCGGCCTTGCAACCCGCTCCCGTTTCCGACGAGGCGCTGGCCGAGGTGATGGATTTCATCGCCAAGCGGCTGTACGTTGCCCTGCGCGATGAGGGCTTCCCTCACGACGTGGTGGAGGCGGTGCTGGCCGAACAGGCGTGGCACCCCGCCCAGGCCCGGGACGCGGTGGCCGCGCTGGCCGACGCGGTGCAGCAGCCCTGGTGGGAGGACGCGTTCACCGCATATGCCCGGGCCAAGCGCATCGTGCGCAGCCTGGACGAGACCTACGACCTGAACCCGGACGCGTACACCGAGCCCGCAACCAAAGCCCTGCACCAGGCCTATGAGGCCGCAGCCGCCCAACTGGCCGCCCAGCGCGATATGCCCACGCTGCTGCACATCCTGCGCGAGCTGCAAGGCCCGGTCAATGACTTCTTCGAGAACGTGCTGGTGATGGCGGAAGACCCGGCGCTGCGGGCCGCGCGGCTGGCCCTGGTGCAGCGCATTGCGGGCCTGCCCGATGGCCTGGCGGACCTGACCAAGCTGCGCGGGTTCTAGCGACCGGCGCAGCGCCATCAACGGCGGGGCACAGACTCGCCTGAGCACACTTTTACTTTTCTTGCTCCTGAGCCGGGTCTGCGACCTGGCGTATCGCCATCAACGGCGGGTCACAGACCCGCCTCAGCGCACTTTTCTTTTTCTGCGTACTACCGCCACGGCATGATGCGCTTTTCCAGCCATTGCAGACCATAGGTTAGCAGCACACCCAGGAACATGATCACGAACAGCCCCGCGTACATCTTGTCAGTGATCATCACTTCCCAATAATAAAATGTCAGAAAGCCCACACCCTTTTTGGCTCGAATGAACTCCACCGCCACAATAACAATGAGCGCCGTGCCTAAAGCCAAGCGCATGCCCGCAAAAATCACCGGCATGGCTCCCGGCAAAATCACATGCCTGAAAAGCTGCCAGCGATTGGCTCCGTAGTTGCGGGCTGCTTGAATGTACACCGGGTCGATATCGCGTACACCGGTCATGGTGTTGATGGCCACCAAGAAGAAGGCTGAAATCGCCACCACCGTAATCTTGGGGCCCTCGCCAAAGGGATTGGCGAACATGAGCATGACGATGGGGAAGATGGCAATCTTGGGCAGCACATAAATCGCTGACATGGTGGTATCCAGCATGGTGCGGATGGTGCGATTCATGCCCATCATCATGCCCAAAAGCACGCCTGGGATGGCGCCCAGCAAAAATCCGGCAAAAACGCGCATCAATGTCACCCACACGTGGCCCTCGGCAAAGAGCGCGGCCACGCCCGGCCAGCCTTCACTGGCAAAACGCCGAGGGATAAGCCAGGGGCGTCCCCACAAACTGGTATGCGAAAATTTATCCACCTGGGTGGAAAGTTGCCACAACGCTGCAGCGATGCGCGAAGGGGGCGGAAACCAGCGCGGATTCAGGATTTCGGCCCTCACAATCAGCTCCCACGCCACCAAAAGTAAGATGGGAAAACCGATGGCCAGCGCTAAATCATAAGTTCGCTGCCAGCGTTTGGGGATAGTTCGGGCCACGAGATCGGCCAGAGCCACCAGCCATACCATATTCACCAGTAATCCTAACCACCAGTATTGGTGCCACAATCGTCCTAATATCATTACTGTATTGAACGCAACCAGACCAGTCAATAATCCCAAAACGTGACTATTTTGCGGTTTATTGGATATCATCGTTGCGCCTCCATGGCTCGCATCACCTCACCCTTCAACAACTCCCAAATGGCCAGCGTCAGCTCCCGAAATGCGCGTGAGCTTTGCACCGCCAGAGTGCGAGGTCGGGAAATCGACACCTCGAAAATGGCTTTATTGGTTCCTGGATGAGCGGTCATCAGCACCACTTTATCGCCTAAAAGCACCGCTTCGTCGATGCTGTGGGTGATGTAAACCACTGTTTTGCGGGTTTCTTCCCAGATGCGCAGTAGTTCCTCTTGCAGCACGGCTCGAGTCTGGGCATCCAGTGCGCCCAGCGGCTCATCCATCAGCAGCACCTCGGGATCATTGGCCAGGGCGCGGGCGATGCTCACCCGCTGCTTCATCCCGCCCGAGATCTGGTGGGGATAGTACTGGGCAAAACGCCCCAGCCCCACCCGTTCCAGCCAACGCCTGGCAACAGCCAAACGCTCCTTTTTGGGGACGCCCCGCATTTCCAGACCAAAAGCCACATTGTCGATAACTGTCTTCCAGGGGAAGATGGCGTAGTCTTGAAAGACTACATTGTTCAGGGGTTTGCCCGGCTCTTTGCCCGGCACGATGGTTATCTGTCCCGAGCTTTGCGCTTCTAGCCCCGCCAGAATGCGCAAAAATGTTGATTTACCACACCCTGATGGTCCCACGATGCATACAAATTCCCCTTCTTGCACCTCAAGGTTGAAATTTAGCAGTGCTTTCAATTCGCCCCGAGGCGTTTCATAAACTTTGCAGACATCTTGAGCGACGATTTTCGCAGTTGTCATATCAGGGTTCAAGCAGAGCGGCAAGGACATCTCAACGATGAACCTTGCCGCCCAGTTTGCAATTGAGAATCTCGCGGAGGAGTGCTATTGAGCAGCGCCCAGCAGTTCGATAGCTTTATCCACGAAGGTTGTATCAACGACACTGTTCAGATCAATAGGCTCGGTGTATTCGGTGCGGCCATTTTCGCGGTGGGTGCGTTCCACATCGGCTAGCCCCTCCACCGGAATTTTCATGTTGGGATCATAGATCACGCGTCGGCCATTGCGAATGGCTTCTTCGGTGGAATTGACGTATTTGAGATATGCAGCAATGTTCTCATCGGAAAGGTAATCGTCACCTTGCATCATGCGAGCAGCCTCGGTCAGGGCCAATACAAAGCGCTGGGCCACATCTTTTCGATTGTTGACGAAGTTTTCGGAGCCCACAAAGGCCACTGTCATCAGACCGGGAGTCAAATCTGTGGCAATGGCTACACCATGCCCGGCGTCGATGACCTGGTCAGCATAGGGGGAGCCCAGCAGAGCAGCGTCGATGGAGCCATTTTCGAAGGCCGCGGGCATATCGGCGTTGCCCATCTTCACCGTTTCTACATCGCGGATGGTGAGATTGCCTCGCTCCAAGGCTTTGGAGAGCAGATATTCACCACCACTGCCGGGGCCGCCCGCCAGCGCCACCTTCATCCCTTTTATATCCGCCACATCTTTAACCTTTCCGCTATCCACCAGGTCTTTACGCACCACCAGTTTAGTGGGGCTGTTTTTGAAAGGCTCTAGTGCGCCAGGGGCGATGATACGCAGAGGCAAGCCTTCACTCCATCCATTCCACAGCGAGGTGACGATGGCAATACCGCCTACATCCACCGAGTTATTGGTGAGGAAAGCAATGGCTTCGGTGCCCGATTTTACCCGCTCCAGTTCCACATCTAGACCATATTTTTCGAACAATCCTCGGTCGGCAGCCACATACATGGTGGCAAATTTCATGATGGGCACATAGGCCACCTTGACCTTCTCGGGCGGGTCCATGGGGGGTAGTAATGTGTCAGGTTCAGTTGTTGCCGGTGTGGCCTCCGCCGTCGCTGGTTTGGCGGTTGGTTCATTTTCTTTGGGAGAGGATTCTTTTGATGTGGGGGCGGCGCAAGCGCTCATTAGCATCCCCAGCAATAGTGCCAACACAAGTGAGATATAGATTTTACGAGACATAAAACTTTTCCTTTCCGTTGAATTCTGGGTGAGGATGAAAAATGATTGCTAATCTTAAATGGAAATGGCTGGAAAGTCCAATTGTCGACGATAGATATTTCGTTTGACGCAACAAAAGGGAAATGCGAAACTGCAATCGGTTGGCATTGTGAGGCAACCTAATACCTGATATTCAACTTTTTCGCTCTCGAAAGCTGCTGTTGCTGGATTGATCTACCATCCTCAAGCCAGGTGAAAGGACGATAAGGCGAAAGTGGACGAAGTGATACATTGTTTTCGTTGATGCGGGTCTATTTTCGTCCCCGTTCGTCGGCCTGGTGGGTGAAAATTGACCAGATGAAGCTGCCTACATTGGAAGAAAGTTGCACATAGGGTAACCTGATTTCTTTTGATTACAAATGAGTGCAAAAGGCGAATCTATCTTGGTTTGATATCCTAATCTGGACAAGCCGGAACCAAGAAGATATCTCACGCAAAGACGCCAAGCCGTGAAAGAAACATAAACACAATCTCTGGCAACCTGACACAAATTCCATGTTCACGCTTCCTGCCGATTGAAATCATGGCTGAGGGTTTGCGGCCGCCTGTCGACCTGCGTCGACAGTGTCTTGGATGCCAGATGGCGACACAAATCAAGCAGAAAAAGCGTCCCCGAAGGGGGACGAGCGGCGCAGGCCATTCCCTTCCAATTCTCCTCCCCCCGCCCGTCTCGGAGCGGGGGAGGAAGCAAAGGAAGGGGGCTGCGCCCCAAGAACCGAATTCATTCGGCCAGTGACAGCAAACAAAGCCAATTTGTGTCAGGTAACTAGTTCACGGTTCACGGTTGCGTGTTCTAAAGTGAGCAGACCGCGTCGGGGTTGTGGCGAGGTTCGGGCAGTTTCCACACGCCCAGGATGAAGGCCAGCAGAGAGATGCCCGAGGCAATGGCGAACATCAGGGGATAAGAGAGCCAGGTGGAGAGAAATCCCACCAGCAGGGGAGCAAAGGCGATGGGAAGCAGCGCGGTGTTGCGCAGAGCCACGCACACCGGCCGGGTTGGCTCATCCGCCATCTCCAGGATGATATTGGCGAAGCCAACGCTGGTGCCGCTGATGGTGCTGCCCAGCAGAATGAAGACGCCGCCGTACAACCAGCCCAGCGACGCGGGCGTAAGCCAGGCCAACAGAGTGGCCAGCATCGCGGTAAGAGCGACGCCCACGATGACGCTGCGATTGCCGTGATGATCTGACAGCCAGGCCCAAAGGATGTTGGAAACGGCTGCGCCGCCCATCTGCAGCGAAAGATAAATGCCCACCGCGCCCAGAGGGATGCCCAGGTCCTGCTTGGCATGCACCACAAAGAAGGGGGCCACGGCCAGGGTCAGCATGATCATCGATTGCACCACCAGCAACCATTGCAGGCTGCGACTGCTCTTGAACAGCATCACCGCCGTGCCCCAGATGGCGTTGCGCTCGGGCAGCACCCGGCGTTCGGGTACGGGCGGCTCCTTGATCAAGGCAAAGCCGGTCAGCGCCACAGCCAGGGTGACTGCGCTGGCTCCCAAAATGATGGCGAAGTTGGTGGGGAAGGGGAATCGATGGGGATTGCCCAGCACCCATTTGACGAAATAGCCCGCCAGCACCGCCAGGGCGTAACCGATGAGCTGCTTGGAGCCGGAAAAGCGCCCGCGGCGTCGAGCCGGAATGGCCCGGGCGAAGATATCCGCATACACCACCGACCCCATGCCGCCCAAAAAGGAGAACGCCCCAAACAAGGTCAGCAAGGCGACCAGCACCAGGGTGGGATGGGTCAAGCCATATTCATAAACCAGCCAAGCCAGCAACCCAAAGGAGAGAAAGCGGAAGGTGATGATGCCCAGCAGCAGGGGCTTGCGCCGCTTCATCCCATCCACAATGTACGCGGTGTAGAGCTGGGGAATGACCTGCCCGATGCTTTGCAGGGTGGCCATCAGCCCCACCGCGCTGGCCGCGGGCGTGAGTGCGGCCACCAGGCTGGGGAAGACCGTGTGAATGCTGGAAAGCGCGGCCGACGCCTGGAAGAAGACGCCGTGGATCAACCCCGCGGCGAAATTCCGACGATAGTGGGGAGGCAATTGTTCGGGCGCCGGGGCGGATGCTGTGGACATGAGGATGCTCAGTGGTGCGCGTGCACCCGGCGAGGATTGTGTTTCACCTGCCCCGTCTTGATCTCTTCCAGCAGGTCGGCGATGTATTTGTGATCGGTCAGCGCCACCTGGATGCCCATGCTGTTCAGACGCTGCATCGCAGGCTGCCCCATGCCGCCGCCGATGAACACCTGGCAATCGCTCAGATAGTCGAACTTCGCCATGTGCGCGGGATTGCCGCCCATGCCGTGATGATGGTCATGGTCGTGATCATGGTGGTGGGCGTGATGGTGCTCATGCTCGCCCCCGTCGGGCAGCTCCCGCAGCTCTTGCTCGATGATCTCGCCGTTGTCGAGGGTGACGATAAGAAAAGCTCGGGCCTGTCCAAAATGTCGGGAAATGGTCTCGCCGTCGTCGGTGGGAATTGCGATTTTGGTAGTCATAATGAAACCTGTGAATGAAATCTGAGAAAATGGACAAAGAAACAGCTACGCTGGCGTACGCTGCGTAGCTGTCCTGATGTAGCACCCTCGGAGGGATTCGAACCCCCAACCCACAGTTCCGAAGACTGTTGCTCTAGCCATTGAGCTACGAGGGCTTGTATCTTCAAGTATAGAGACTGCTTGTCTATGTGTCAAGTTTATCGTGTGGAGCGGGTCCTTCCTCGCTGATACCAGAGGGGGCATCACTTGACCGACTCCAAAGAAGTGGTCTTTGAGCTATGCCTAGGTGAAGCACCGGTCATAACGTTTGATGATGTTTTCCCATCTGTAGGACTTTGCGACGTGTTGGATGCTATTGCTTCTGATTTCGGTTGGATGGGTAATGGCCCAGCGCAATTTTCTGACGGCGTCATTGGTGTCGACATAAAAAATGTGCTCGTGCAGATGCCCTGCAAAGAGTTCCGGATAACTAAGGCGGTAGGGGAGAAGTGGGTGCGCCCCACAGTATACAGCCTCGAGTACGCTAATCCCGAAGAATTCATGCACAGCGGTACTGAGTACAACATCGGCCTGCCATAACAACCGGGCGTAATCACGCCGATCTTCAACAAAACCAAAGTGGATGATGCGATTTTTTAGCCGTTCCCGCGCTTGATCGAACTCAACGGGATGCTGGCGGTAGTTTTTTCCCACCAAAATGAGTTGAAAATCTAGTCCCTGACTATCCAATGCATACATGATTTGAAAAAACTCACCTGGGTTTTTGTCATATTCCCAGCGCTGGTTCCAGAGAATACGCAGGGGGCCATGTTTGCGTGTTCGAGGTTTAACAGAGTCGAATAGGTTTAGCTCCAGCCCCACAGGTAACACGTCACTTTTCTTCTTCAATTGTGGGATGAGCTCCAAGTGGTTATAATCAGGGAAATGTTTGAGTAGCCGGGGGAGTTCAGAAAAAAAAGCATTTCGGTGATAGTCGCTATTGAAATGAACTGCATCTGCTGTAATCATGCTGAGTGTGTTAATAATGCTGTAGGTCAGATCGCGCTTTACGCCAGGCTGTATGGGGTAGGTAAGCTGATTCTCATGGGCGTAAAGATGGATGGGGATTTTATTAAGCCATGGTCGAGCCAAGGCGATCAGGGCTGGTAGATTGACCATGTCGGTGGCTAAAATGGCGTCTGGAGGCCCTTCTTTCTCGACCTTCATTTTTATTTGCTGTGCCAATTCCAGGACGCCGCCTTGCATGCGCCACTTCCAGAATCGCCCGGGCATGGTGATCATGTGTACAGCATGGCGACTGTGTGTAGCAAAGCCCTCTGCCCATATGCGATGGGAACCTGTGTGGTAAGGTGAGATGACATAAATCCGCATAGCCAAATACTATCACAAAACACCAAGCAACTCATCTCTTATCAGTACCCCACGCCGGCTAAATGCAAAACTGCTAAGCTCATCAACAAAAACCCACTGACAATCATCCATCCCAGAACATTGCAAAACAGAACCATCAACACAAGATGCATGAAAAACATGAACTGTCGTTCGAAAATGAGAGAAAGTCTGTTGGAATTCAGCAAATTCTCCCGACACTGCCACATCAATCCCCAGAACACTTCTTAACTTGTACGCCAATGTCTGAGACAATCCCAATCCGGCTACCTGTTTCCAACCAGGGAATTCCCAAAGCCCCCCCAATAATCCAGATTCAGGACGTTTTAGGATGAGAAGTTGCTTGCGAGCTGCAGTACGCCATACGACTCCTACCGCCATCTCATAGTGAGGGGAACGCTTGCGGGGGGGGCGTACCGGACGTTGCGCTTGTGTCCCTAATATCTGGGCCTCACAAAACTTTGCAACCGGACAAGTATCGCAATTTGGGGATTTTGGTGTGCAAACAACTGAGCCCAATTCCATCATAGCTTGATTAAAGTCCCCAGGGCGGCTCACATCGAGTAAATATTCAGCTCTGCCCCAAAGATGTTGTTCGGTCTTGTGTTTGTCAATCCTAGCCTTAATGTTATCCAGTCGGGTCAAAACCCGCTTAATATTGCCATCTAGAACAGGCGCTGGTTGACCAAAGGCAATGGAGCGAATTGCTCCAGCAGTATATCGTCCCACGCCAGGCAACGCTAATAATGATTTCTCCTGTTGGGGGAGCTCTCCGCCATGAGACGACACGATAATTTGCGCCGATTGATGTAGATGATGGGCGCGCCGATAGTATCCTAGCCCCTCCCAGAACTTAAGAACGTCATCCGTCGTTGCTACTGCGAGCTCGTAGACTGAAGGAAAGCGTTCAACAAAGCGTAAGTAATACGGAATGACGGTAGTGGCCTGAGTTTGTTGCAACATCACCTCACTGACCCAAACGTGGTAAGGACTGGCCTCGTCTCGCCACGGGAATGGGCGTTTGTTTGTATCGTACCAAGCTAATAATGCTTCGCGAAATGCTTCTAAGTTTCCGATCATGACATGCCCGGAAGTACACCACAGCGCGCCAACAGCAGCGGCAATGCAAACATCAAGAGAATAAGAATAAAAAGCCATAAAGACATGCCCATGATTGTTGGCATCCTGCGTTTGCTTTTCTCTTGCCGAGGAGGAGGGAGAGGTGTTTGGCAACGCCAACACACTTTTTTGTCATCAGGGTTCCAGGTTCCACACTTAGGACATTCCATAATTTTCAGGCTGAATTGGACTTTTTCAGGCGAGCGACAAGGGCTGGGGGGACGCGTCCCCCTTGGGATAGGGTAGATAAGATCTCTTCAGGTGTAAGGGGGGGAAGCTCACGGCCTGATCCGGATTCGAGTTCGCTCGTAACGCCCGGGGGGAGGGGGGCCGTTCGCTCAACTAATAGCCGGTAACAATTTTCGGCGGTTTTGTATTGGTGGCAATACTTATCATCGCTGCACTTGTCGCGGCAGAAGCAAGGCTGCTCTTTATGATGCTGTGGAACAGACGTTGTCCCCACCAGCCAAGCGTCTGCGAGCGCCCGCGCAAAATCAACAGCATGAGACAAAATGGGATTATGTTGCACCGAAGCCAAAAGATGCCACTCCGGTTGAAAGGGACTAATCAACAAAACTCGTCCCTGCTCCATCGCCTGTTTCAATCTATCTGGCGGAGTATAAGCACCAAGCCCATAAGGAACAGCCAAGCCGAAAGGCATCTCCATCTTCAACAGCACTTTGGCCAACTGTGCATCATAACCCGTTCGAGCGACAAGCAGCGGTAGGGAGCCTTCTGTGGCCAGTTCTATAAGTGCTTCCTGCATCCACATGAGAGTGTGAGCTTCGGGTGTTGTATCGGCCACAGGCAAAATTTTTGGCAACTCCAACAGAGTGTTTTCACCTCGCAAAAATAATAAGAGAGGTCGCCGCTCTGCTGGCAGAAAACGTATTAAAGAAGGAGGGTATTCAGGCTGATTTAGTCGAACGGTGATGAGTCCTCGCTCACGTTCATCCTTGAATTTCGCCACGAGTTGAGGCCATTTGGCTTGTGCAGAACGTATGATACGGAATTCGTCAGCAGTCAGCGAGAGCTGTTGGGCAAAAATATCAGGGCCAGCTTTCCAGAACAACGATAATGCGTTGCTTTGCGCCCCTTGCAGGATAATTTCGCGGGCACGACGACGGCTAAACTCAGATTCGAACAAAAGCCAACGCCAAATATCCGTTTCAAGGTATGCGTTCGGAGAGTGCTCTTCCATAGGCCAAGTATATCACCATTTCGTCAATCTGCTAAGGTCAGCTTCGCCCGAGAAGGTCGTAACTTAGGTGTCCGTGCAAAACATACAATTGGCTAGCTGTCTCATCAGGGCAGAATGACATCGGCAGGCATGCCAGGCTTGAGCACACCATCAGTGTTATCCAACCACAGCTTAAAGAGAAAGACCATATCTCCACGATCGTCCGGATTGAGAACATTGTTGGGACGAAACTGCGCTTCCGAAGCGATGAAAAAGACTTCCCCCTCGAAGCGTTGGTCTGGGATAGCAATTACCTCGACAGGGAAACGAGCGCCCAGGCTAACCGTATGCAGGTCTTCCTGGGGCACATATGCCCAAACCTCCATTCGCGATGTATCAGCAATACGAAGCAATGGCTTGCCAGCCTGCACAACCTCACCACTCTTTATCATTTGCGCCTGAATGCGTCCCGCAATGGGCGACGTGATCAGAAGCCTATCTTCTTGCCAACGAGCAATGGCCAGCGCAGCTTCTGCTTTTTGTATGCTGGCCTCAGCCAAGGCAACTTCTTCGGGGGAAGGGGGAGCTGTGCTGGCATTACGTTCCGCCTCTGCCACCTTTAGGGCCGCCCTGGCTAGAGATACCTGATCTTCGGCCCGATGGACATTGACAATCAAAGTAAGAGGCTTGCTACGCACCTCTTTTAGCAGCGAAAGGGTCATGTAGAGACCATCAAGGCGGGATTGGGCTGCTTTCAAGATCTCCTCAGCGGCCAATTTCTGCTCCTCAAGCATCCTCGTCTTGAACTGCCCTTCACGTGAACCATTAGTCGTTGCATCATCGATCAGCACTTGAGCCTGTGAGAGGCTTGCTTTCGCTGCTTCGACATTCGCCTTTGCTGCGGGGATCAGAGCAGCTGTTTGGCTGATCTGATTGGTTATGGCCACTGGTTTTTCATACATCACCTGAGCTTGTTGAAGAGAGCGCTTGGCGTTTCGGAGATTGGTTTTCGCAGCAGAAACTTTACGCTCGGCTATGGTGATGATTGTTTTACTTGGGGGGGCTGCGACAGCATCCCTTGCTGCGCGCGCTGCTTCGACCGCCTCTAGTGCGGCAATACTCTGAGCGCGAACGTCTGTGTCATCTAGCTGCACAACAGGTTGCCCACGCGCAACTAAATCGCCTTCAGCAACCAAAACCTCAGTGGCTCGACCATCGATTTCACTGGCCACATGAATAATGCTGGCTTCCAACGTACCATAGAGTCGTGTTTCATGTGGCTTTGGTGTTTGCCCACGCACCCGTTCAAGCTGTACAAGTGGGGTGATTGGAAGTCCGGCTTGTTTCCATGTGCGCTCGAAAGTAGCGGGCGCAAGCCAAAAAGCAAAGGCGCCAAAGATGACTACGGCGATAATGATGGTGAATAAGGAAGAGAAAATCTTTTTCATAATCCATCGATTTAATGTTGGATGAGAATATCAGCGGGTAGCCCAGGGCGCAGAAGATTGTCGGGTTGGAGAACTTGCAGTGTAATTGCGTAGACCACAGCAGCCCGCTCCGCAACATTTTGCGATTGACGCATGGTGAACTCAGGTGTGTCCGAAATGCTTATTACGCGGGCATCATAAGTTGTTTTGTTATTAGTATCCACGGTCAATGGGTATTGGTCTCCAATGTGAATAAGATCGATCATACCTGCAGGAACATATATCGTAATGGTAAGTTGATTTAGCAGCGCGATGTTCAGTAACCGTTGCCCAGGACCAACCACCTCACCTTCATGGAAAAATTGGGCGCTAATCACGCCACTTTTTGGAGCCTTGATGATGGTTTTATTCACTCTCACCGCCAAAGCATCACGCACGGCCCGCTCACGTTGTACATCGGCCTCGGCAGCTGCAATCTGCTCCTTGGTCGGACCAGTTCTTACAGCATCCATAGCAGCTTGCGCCTGTTTAACAGCCTCATGAGCCTGGTCGCGTTCGTTTTCCGCCGCAACCACCTGCATTTCCGCCTCCTGTCTATTGTCACGTTGGGCAAGAAGATTGTCCAAAGCTACCTTAGCTTGTTGTGCCGCTCCGTCAGCTTGTGCCGCCTTTTGCCAGGCCTGCCAAGCTCTATGCCCGGCCAAATTCCATTGTAAATTTGCTTGATAACGTTTTTCGGGAGGCGCTTCCACAGTGACAATACTGCCATCGGGCAAAGTTACTTTTCTTCCTTGGGACAAATCCCGTACGATTTCTCCCCACATCTCAGCCTCGATGTCCGCTGCTCGCGCCTGATATTTCGCAGCTAAAGCATAGCTGCGTGACTCGTTAACTGTGGCCTTAGCCTGAGCGATTTTAATATCAAGTTCCTGTGGATTATCTCGCAGTAAAATGGCGTCTTGCAGAGAACGTTCTGCGATCTGTTCCGCCGTGACGGCTTGCTCCAGACGCGCCTGAGCTAAAGCAACGTCTACATCGCGCACAGAAGCCATGAGCCCAGCCAACTTCGCCTCTGCCGCTGCCACATCAGCGTCAGCTTGAGTGAGCTGCAATTGGATCAAACTGTCGTCTATGCGGGCGAGGACCTGCCCTTCCTTGACGGTGTCGCCTTCGCTCACCGAAAATTCAATGATTCGCCCCCCAATTTCCGGAGCAACCACCAGCTCCTCATTTTCAAGAAAACCAGTGAACCGATCGACAGAAGCTGCTTTCCCATGAGCGTCAACAGTGCAAGCGGCAATGGACAGGGATAAGGTAAGCATGGTTATTGGTATGATTATGTTGCGCATGGATTATCCACTCCTGATATTGGCGATAAACACATCCTCCAACGAGGGGGGGATGACGCGTATTGTGCGGGGTTCAGCGCCAGCGTTCTTGAGCAGTTTTTCTAAAGCTGGGATATTAGAAGCCATCGCAGGGCCTGCCGCATGTATCCTTTTGCCATAAAGCGCGACATCTGGCACACCAGCATTTCGCAAGGCGCGGATGCCAATTTGTGGGAGATTACAAATGATTTCGACCACCTGACCTTGCATTCTCTCCTTCTTTATGGCACTAGGTGGGCCTGTGGCAATAATTTTACCCTGATGTATGAATGCCAGACGGTGACACTGCTCTGCCTCATCCATGTAATGTGTGGACACGAAAATCGTCGTCTTTTGCGCGGCTAAAGAGTATAACAAACGCCAAAAATTCCGACGGCTCACTGGATCCACACCAGCGGTTGGTTCATCCAGAAAAAGCAATTGCGGTCGGTGCAAGATGGCAGCAGCTAGCGCTAAACGTTGTTGCCATCCGCCAGCAAGATTTGCCGTCAGGCGATACCGTTGCTGGCCGAGACCAATAATATCGCACACTTCATCCTTACGTCGCGCCAACTCACGGCCATGTAAACCATAGGAGCGCCCATAGAACGTCAGATTCTCATCAGCAGTAAGATCTGGATAAAGGCTAAATTTCTGACTCATGTAACCGACATGCCGAGAAATAGCCTCAGGTTCTTTTGTGATGTCGATGTTGAGGACTCGCGCGTCCCCCTCGGTCGGAGAAATGAGACCTAGCAACATCCGAATCGTAGTTGTTTTGCCTGAACCATTGGGGCCCAGAAATCCAAAAATTTCTCCCACCGCGACCGAAAAATCAATGTGATCAACAGCGACGAAACCACCGAACTTCTTTGTCAGCCCGCGTACTTCTACGGCGTAGTGGATCATCATCTCGTTCATACATTTGCCTCCATCCGGGCCTGGCGAATGAGATGGATGAACGCATCCTCTAGTCGCGGCTCATCCTTGTAAAGCATATGCACAGGAATGTTGGCATCGCTCAATAATGCTTCCAGCTGATCTTCAGAGGCAGTTTCGGAGACAAAAACATGCAGTCGATCGCCATAGATTTGATGGGTGATATAACCTGAGAGTTTGGGTAGTACTTCTTCTGTTTTTGCGAGCTCGGGCGTATAAAGCACCAACATCTCGCCAGGAGCCATTAAACGCAATGCCTCTGGTTCTCCCTGTTGAATCAGGCAACCGCGAAACATGAGTCCCACGCGGTTGCAGCGCTCAGCTTCATCCATGTAAGATGTGGTGATAAGGATCGTCACACTCTCCAAATGGAGTTCGCTCAGAATGTCCCAGAATTCTCGACGGCTCACCGGATCTACACCATTGGTCGGCTCATCCAATAACAGAAGTTGGGGGGAGTGAATAAGAGTGCAGGCTAGACCTAACTTCTTCTTCATCCCCCCCGAGAGCTTTCCTGCCGGTCTATTTGCAAAATGTTCAAGCTGCGCAAATTGCAAAAGCCGTTCGATGCGCTTTGTGCGTTCTACTCTTGGCACCTGAAATACTTCTGCAAAAAAAGTAAGATTTTCCAAAACTGAGAGATCTGCATACAGGGCAAAATGCTGAGGCATGTATCCGATCCTTCTTCGAAGCATTTCCGGATTTCGTATGACATCCTCCTGCAACACCATTGCCCGCCCCGAAGAAGGCTTCAATACACCAGCAAGCATTCGCAGCGTGGTCGTCTTGCCAGCGCCGTCTGGGCCAATGAGACCATATATCTCACCCGGTTTGACTTCAAAAGAAAGATCGCTCACTGCGATCGTGTTGTGGAACCTTCGCTGTAAATGAGAAGTGATGATAGCAGACATGATTTAGGCAATCTGTCTAGAAAATGAACGCCAAGCGATTACTCCGGTTACCAAGGCGATGCCGCCCAACGAAAGGATGTGAGGCAAAATCATAGTAGCTGATGCGCCGCTGAGGATGATGGCGCGGCTAGAGGTCATGAAGTGTTGCAGGGTCGAAACTTGCGCCAGTAAACGCATTAGCAGCGGCATGTTTTCCACAGGCAACATATAGCCACTCAGTGTCACCTCAAGGATGGCAAGCAAAAAGACCAGAAGTACGGCCTGTTGTTGGTTTTGTGTAAAAAGTGAAATAAGCGTTCCCACGCCAACAGTGGCAATAACCGCCAATGCTGTAACAACAAACAGCAATCTCAAATCCCCCCGCATTGGAATATGGTATCCCCAGGTTTGCACAGCGATCAATAATACAAAGTTAGCAATACTGAGAAAAATAGGGGCAAGAGCCTTTCCAATAATCAGTTCCATGCGGTGAATCGGTGTAATCAGCAATTGCTCCAAGGTTCCGATCTCTTTTTCACGCACGAATCCGGTGGCGGCCAAAACCAATGCCACTTGATACACGATGAAAGCTACCGTCGAGGGAATAATAAACCACTGGATATCAAGTGTAGCATTGAAAAGCGCACTCGTGTATACCTGCACGCCGCCGATATCCACTCCTTGTGGGAGCTGTACATGTCGATGGATCAACAAACCTAGCACACTGGTGATTACTGGTTCAATCATACCGCCAACGAGAACGTTTGTGCCATCTATCAAGGCCTGCACTTGGGCTGGCGTCTCGGAAACACTGTTTAAGTCGTGGGCAAACCCCTGGGGCAACACGATGCCAACTCGTACATCGCCTTCATCCAACAGGTGATGCAGCGTCTCATAAGATTGAGGGTAATAGCGTACGGTTAATTCGCGTGTGACATCCAATTCGGCAATGAATTCTCTACTGAACGCCGACTGATCCAAATCAAGCACAGCAACAGCAACATCACTCAATCCGCGCGATGTGTTTCGAGAGACGAGAATGAGCTGCAGCGTAGGTGCAAGCACAAGAAATAGAATGAGAAAAGTATCACGCCTCACTTGCAGCATTTCTTTCCATGCAATATTAATAATCTGACGAATCATGCCTCACACTCGTTTTTTGAATGTCACAATCGTAAGGGCGGTTGAAAACAGTCCCATGCCAAAAAGCATTATTGTATGAAAACCCAACGACTCCCAACCTAGTCCTTTTAAAAACACGGACCGGTTGATTGCTATGAAGTGTGTCGCAGGTAAGGAGAAGGAGACCAATTTCGCCCGTTCATCAATTGGAACAATTAGGCCAGTCAAAAAGAAACTAGGAACAAGAAAAAGTAACAGCACAGCGCGTAAAGCTGTACTTTGATTCGAGATGAAATTAGAGATAAAAATGCTAATTCCTAGTGTAGCCCACAGATAGAGGAATGTCATTCCAGCCAGAGTCGTATAGCTTCCGCGCATGGGGACCTGAAACCAAAACACACTAACCGCAATTGCTAACGCAGCACTGATCTGTCCGAAAATGATATAGGGAACAAGTTTTCCAAGGATATATTCTGTCGCCCGCACGGGCGTCGCTGCTAAACTTTCAAAGCTGCCCAATTCTTTTTCACGAGTCAGTGCGAGGGTTACAGCCATACTAGGTAGAATCATCGCGATGGCCAACAGTGCGGGGATCATACTGTAACGGCTTTTCACATCGGCGTTGTAGAGCGTAATTGCCCGCAGCTCCGCTGGGGGGGGAAGGATGCGATTTTCATATTGCTTACCCCATTCATTGACGCGTGCTGAGAGTTTGCTCAGTTGAGCGCTGGCGTTAATGGCGTCCGTGCCATCAGCGAGAATCTGAACCGAAGTTTGTTTGCCCGCCTGCAAATCCCGCCCAAATCCTGGAGGAATCACAAGGCCCAGTTCTATTTCCCCGGCAACCATCCCATCACGTATGTCTGAGTAGTGCTTCACTTCTCCCAATAAGATAAGATTACGGTCATGCCGCAGTGCCGCTGATAGGTTTCGTGACTGTAGGGAGCGGTCCTGATCGTAAACGACAAATCGGACTGGATTGAGGTCGAACGAGAAGACGTAAGCAAACGCAGTTAACATTACAGCTGGCGATATGGTGACCAAAAAGAGCAAACGCCCATCGCGCAGGATATGGCGAAACTCCTTCCGCATGATAGCCCATAAACGCGCTAATGAAATCACGGTTCAGGATGCTCCTGCGTCTTTGGTATGTGATGGGCAATGGGGCGAAGCAGGCTGTTGATTCGCAGTGCCATTTCTTCAGCGCTCACTTTCGGGTGATCCATTAGATACCGCAAGCCTCCCGCAATCATACCGGCCAACAAGGGGGCCATCCATTCGGCCATTGTTTCGTCCAGTCCCAGCGTCTCTTGCAAACCATCCACAAGCTTGTTTTCCATTAGTTGAATGCCGCGATGGTATTGGTCGGGCGGGCCATCAGGTCCAAAAACAGCCTTCATCAAGCTTCGGTGCGATTCAAAAAACTCAAATATTCGACGTAGACGCAAAAAATGCACAACATCGACAGGGTACCCCTGTTCCATTAAGTGATCAGGGGCACCCAGCTCCTGCAATTCTTCCCACACAGCCGCTTCAATAAGGGCGGACTTATTTGGGAAGTAATTATAAAAACTTCCTACTGCCATGTCCGCGTGTTCAGTCACTTCCTTCACAGTAAGTCTGGCTATGCCTTTCTGGGCGATGACCTCACGAGCTGCGTCAAGAAGAAGTTGGCGACGTCGATTGCGACGACGTTGACTCCGTGTTGTAGAAATTTCCATGAATCAATGTTCAGATAGTGAATCAAGGTTCATTCTTCGAGAATTTTATATACCAAATGCCGTCGTCTGTCAAGATTCTACTTACACAAATTCGATCTTTGCTGGAAAACTTCCATGGGATATACTTGAACCTCATGCGAATCCCAAGCAAACAAAAGGGAGAACTAGAATGAATCCATCCGCGCTATCACAATCCTATGGATTGTTACCAGGTCAAAAAACAGTCGCAAGGATTGAAGATGTCGATTTCGATAAATCCCCCATATTACCCGTTATTGTGCAAGATGTGATCACGGGGCTGGTGCTTACCCTTGCCTACATGAACCGTGAAGCACTCGCAAGAACCCTTGAACTACGCCAAACCGTGTTCTGGAGTCGCAGCCGCCAAGAGCTTTGGCATAAAGGAGCCACCAGCGGCAACTATCAAGATGTGGTTTCCATCCGGGTTGATTGCGACGGTGATGCCTTATTGTTACTTGTACGACCACGTGGCCCGGCCTGCCACACAGGCGCGACCTCTTGCTTCTACCGAACTTTGGAAGAGAAGTAGCTCCTACTCCCACCACTCACAGATGCCCATAGCTTGCTTCCAGGCAGTGATGGCAAATTCCGTCGCCTTGGCATCAAGCGCAGTTAGTGGCAATCGCGGTTCGCCTGCTTGATATCCACGATGGTTCATAATCGACTTGATGGCCGGGATGCCCAATGGACCAATCTTGCCGTGCAATTCCGTAAGGGCACGTTGCATCGCCGCCGCCCGCACCAAATCTCTTTCCTGTACTGCATTCCACAACGCAATGAGCATCTCAGGTACGATGTTTGCAAAGGCCGTTATGCTCCCAGTCGCCCCCATGATTAGTGCAGGATATGCCAGGTTAGGGTTGCCAGCAAAAAGCGCGAAGGATTCTGTTTCCTGGATGCGAAGCTGCAAAGTGATGCGTTTGATGTCCCCGGAAGAATCTTTTATACCTATAATATTCGGGTGCCTGGCCAACTCTTCAATAAGTTCTAACGGTAGATTGTAGGCAGTAAAAGCCGGAACTGTGTAGAGTAGAATGGGGATCGGACTTTTATCTGCTAAAGTCAAGAAGTGTCGCCGCTGCGCTTCACGATTGCCACGCGTATAATAAACTGGCGTTACCACCAAACCTGCATCCGCCCCATCTTCAGCGGCCCAAACAAGATTGCGCATCGTTTTTTGTGTACTCTCTGCCCCACAGCCTGCTAATAACAACCGATCGCCTGGAGTACTTGCTCTTGCAGCCTGCAATATTTCTCGACGTTCTTTTGACTCAAGAAACATAAATTCTCCGGTGCTTCCGAATATCAGGAAACCATGCACGCCCGCATCAAGCCACCGACGAATATTGTGTTTCATTGCCCCAGGGGAAGCCTGTCCTCCAATAAACGGGGTAACACAAGCAGGGATAATGCCTTGTAGATTCATGATTTGACTCCTATACTGGATATGAATGGGTAAAGGAAAGAGGGATGTTGTAAGGTGACTCACAGAAGTAAACAGCTTGATATAGTAAACTGCAACGGATGACTACAAAATTACCACTTCGACAGGAGGTATTAATGATAAACGAAGCAAAGCACCCGAATCGACATCGAGAAGAAGTGCCCGAGGGAAAGACTGTTGCCTTTTGTCGCTGCTGGCATTCAGGGAAGTTCCCATATTGCGATGGTTTTCATCGTCAGATTAATGCCGAAACCGGTGATGGTCTTGGGCCCGTCACCGTAACCGCAACGCCAAAAAGCATCGGGTAGCATCAAGGCGTAATTGTCGGCTTGTTCGCTGGTTGTTCCTCCTCGTTGATTTCTGGAATCGGGAATTGTACCTTTCTAAGCAAATCGTCAAGGCCGTTAATATGTGGAGTGCGGCAATGATTGAGCCGAGCCAACGATGCATTGAACTGTGCGCCGAATAAGATGACAACATTCGTAAAGTAGAGGTACAGCATTAATGCCATCACGGCGCCAATGGAGCCATACACGACATTAAAATTTGCAAAGCCCGAACTCAGATACCACGAAAAACCATATCCAAGCCCAACCCACGATAAAGCGGTTAGGGCTGCCGAGACGATCGTCGTGCGCGTGGTTGGTCGCCTGCTGGGAATGTAACGCATCATCAAAAAGAAAGCCACGCTGGCCACAAAAAAAACAGCAAAACCGCTGGCAAGAAAAGATATTAACGAGGTAACATATTCAGGCAGCTGAAGGGGCAGACGTTCAAAAATGAATGAGGAGAGACTTGACAGTACTAAAAGCAAAAAGAGCGCGGGGACAGCTAGAATAATGATAACTACGCCTATGCCGCGTATAACAAAAGTATTGTGCGTGTATTCTTTTGAATGGATCAAGTCGATTGCAGAAAGTAATCCCCGCAGGAAGCCAGTTGCCGACCATAGCAGCGTTATAAAAGCAATAATGCTGGGTATTGTGCGCGATGTGATGACATCTTGCAAGAGATTGGTGATAAGCTCGGCTCCAGAGGGAATGAGATTAATTATGGCATCGATAGCAGTTAGTTGTTTGGCTGGAGTGCGCAAGAATACTCCCAATAAACTGGTTACAAGAATGAGTAACGGGAATATGGAGAAAACGGCGTAATAAGTCAGGGCTGCGGAGCGCAAGAATAACTCATTCCTAATCATGTAGTAATAAAAACATCGGATGAATTTGACAACAATCGCTAACACAATCATCCTCCAAACTTGTGTGTGTGTTGCATAAAACTGACCACATCTTCTCTGCTCAATATTCCAGAAATTCGATCCCCATCAAACACCAATACCAGATTGACGCCTTCTCTGTCCATGTTCTGCAATGCTGACCACAAATCATCCTGACGCTGAACTGCATAGACTTTGTCTAGTGGAATGGCGACCTGTTCAGCCGTTGTAACAGGCCATTGGCTTTTGGGTATTTGTTTGATTTGGTAGGGAGTAATAATACCAATAGGGCGTCCATCTTTCTGGACCAGGTATGCGAATTTGCCATCGCGCAGGAAATAGCGCTCAGTCAATACGTCCAAAGGAAGGCTAGCCGGAATGGAAACAGGCAGGGCGCTTGCAGCTTGCCCAACATGATAGCAAGAAAGAATGTCTTGCAGCGTTTGTTGTTGAATTTGGGCAATTGCAGCGCTCTCCAAAAACCATCCAATAAAAGCAATCCACAGCCCGTTGAGTGTGCGCCCAGCCATGACCATGGCCAAACCAAGGACAATGAAAGAATATGCAATGAATCGTCCCACATTAGCTGCAACGATGGTCGCTTGATGCGTGTCGTGCGTTACTCCCCAAATAAAAGCCCGCAGCACTCTCCCGCCATCAAGAGGGAACCCAGGAATGATATTGAAAAGAAAGAGGGAAAAATTTACATAACTAATATACCGAAAGATGGCTGTCACAATTGCACTTGGGATCACTGGCACAAAAGCAGCAGAAACAAGCCCCAAAAGCAAACTTACCAAAGGGCCGGAAATCGCAATAATGAACTCAGAACTAGCATTTTTGGGCTCTTCCTGGATTCGCGCCATACCACCAAAGATAAACAACGTGATCTCATGTACCGGGATTTGATAGTGTCGCGCAGCAATGGCATGCCCAAACTCATGTAATAGTACACTCAAAAATAGTAAAAATGTTGCGAATACACCAATGCCTATGTAGATTACACTATTTAATCCGGGAAGTTGCTCAGGAAAATAGCTGACGCTCAGACTCCAGGATAAAAGGACAAAGATCAGGAACCAGGAATAATCTAGACTGATGGGGATGCCGGCAATACGAGCGATACGTAAATGTCTTGAACTCATAAGCATTCATCACATACTGTTGTGAAACACATGATCCTCACCAAGTTCCTCAGCAATAAATGAAGTAAGCAGAGAGGCAAGGCCATTCGGCGTCTCAATCATAGGACTGTGACCTGCGCCGTGCAAAATCTCTAGTTGTCTCGCACCAGGAATTGAAAGCAAAGTGAAGTGAGCCTCTTCATCCCCGAGCATGATATCATCTTCTCCGCGCACAATCATTACTGGCAACTTTAGTTGACGGATCCTGTCGCCAGGCCGCCAAGCATCAAGGCCGCGTGCAATGGCTGGAAGAGTCTGCGGCTCCAAAGAGGCAATGTCATCTAGGTATTGCAGAAACTCGCTACTCTCCTTGTTCATGTGCGGGGCACTTGCATGGAGCGCTCTCGAAAGAAGTTTCCTATCCGAAACCAGTTGTTCGAGTAAGGGAAAAGCTTCCTGTGGGGTCTGCCCTCCCGTAACAGGCACTGGATCAATTAGAGAGAGAGTCGCTACCATCTCAGGGAGCATTAGTGCATATTCAATGGCAATCGGCGTGGCTGTGCTATGCGCAACAAGGTGAAAGAGTTCCAATCCGAGCGCCTCCACCAAAACAATGAGATCTTGTAGGCGCCCAGGAATGCTATAGCGCTCCAGTCCCACGCTCTTGCACTGAGATTGGCCGAAGCCACAGGCATCATAGGCAATGCAGCGCCAGTCGTTCGGTAATAGAGCAATAACAGGCTCCCACCACCGGGATGTGGCTAGATTTCCGTGAAGGAAGAGTAGTGTAGTTCTAGTACCGGGCTTTTCTACATAATAAATAGTGCCGCGTCGCGTTGTAATGGTTGACATGCGTTAATGGCTACTCGATAAATAGGGAGAATAGAGATGGTAAAAGGTTTCGTATAGATATTTATTGTCACAAATTGTGCAAAAGAAATTCCAGGCAAAAAGGTGATGCCGAAAGCAGCCAGATGTTCTTTGGGGTGGGGAAGATGAGCGATAACAGCCGCCAGAATAGGCTGCTCCAATGCCATCAATATCCACATCAACGCCAGTGGGAGCCAGAATCGAAAGACACGTTGGAGGGTTGGTAGCATTGTGACGTATTATACTAATAGGGGGGGGAGATAAGTTGCTCTCTCTCTTGCGATTATAGAGCGATGACCTCGCTTTGGCAACCAATTCATCACGAAAAAACGGAACGTGTGGTATTATGTCTCAAAAGATAATAGGCTAAATGTGAGATAAAAAGTTGAAGAAAAGGGGAAGACCACCGAAAATGGGGGTACCGACTCCCAAATCCACAATCGGAGGACTTCCCATGAACAGTATAACCTTTGAGGACCTATGCACGATAGTTTACGTTCTTGTCGATGACTGGTAAGTAGTGTAAACTTTTTTCTGTAAAATTGGCGGAATGCAGGCCAGGGTCCTGTAAATCACCACAACCTACAGGAGAAAACTCACATGACCTGCCAAGAGCATTGTACCTTGCTGTGAAAAATAGGTAGTACGATAACCTGTACTTTGACTCATCAATAGCGCGAAAAAATACTGGAACTCGCTCACCATTCCAGCCAGATGCCCTCTTATCTAAAAAACAGCAGGGATTGCCGAGATAATTAGAACTTTGCTGTACGTGCTGATCTCGTGAGACCGCGACAATTGATTGTACTCTCAGGCAATCGGTTTACGTTGCTGCGCGGGGTAATATCCGCCAAGGTACATTGAAACTCTGTCTGCTGTAACCACAGTATACCACAAGTTTTTTCATTATTCATTGTGCAGGTCCCCTGCATGGGCCGTTGCTGTGAAAAATAGGTAGTACGATAACCTGTACTTTGACTCATCAATGGCGCGAAAAAATACTGGAACTCGCTCACCATTCCAGCCAGATGCCCTCTTATCTAAAAAACAGCAGGGATTGCCGAGATAATTAGAACTTTGCTGTACGTGCTGATCTCGTGAGACCGCGACAATTGATTGTACTCTCAG
>CAZYSY010000009.1:0-2924 GCA_964650295.1 uncultured Caldilineales bacterium
TGCACCCCGCCCTTGATTTCGCCATCCGCCCCCAGCTCGTACCAGAAGAAATTGACTTCACTGAGCGTGTCTACGTTGTCGGACAGGGCCTTTTGCTCCAAGAAGCCGATGTAGGGGGCCCAGATGGAAACTTGATAGACATGGGGCGTTGGGGGGGCAGTCGGCATGGGCGTGGGCGAGGGAAGCTGGGTGGGCGTAGCAGCGGGTATGAGGGTGGGAGATGGCGGGGTGGAAGAGGTGGGCGCGGGAGCGCAGGCCGCGAGGAGCAGCGCGGCCAGGAAAAGGATAGGGTTGACAACTCGCGCTAACTGGTGCATACTCATGTATAGAGAAGTTCAGTAGATCACGATTTGCCATGATGCGCAGAGCCGGATCCGTGATCCGGCGGTGATTCGAGCGTCAAACCCGCCGGATTGCGAATCCGGCTGGACACATACTCTCGCAATCGGCTCTACTGAATTTGTGTCAGGTTGCTAGTACTCAGTCAAGTCTGCTTTGAGGGAAGACGGCGACGGCCAGCCGCCAGGCCGACTGAAGTCGGTCTCTATAGGCCTTGGCCAACGGCCGGCCTACGCCGTCCCTTCACCAACCAGAGACGGTCGACGGAGGTCGACCGCTGGCGCAAAGCGCCTGGAGAGTCTGAGTTTACTCGATGGTAAAGGCCACGGCCACAAGAGGATTTCCATCAAACCACATTTGACTGAGTAGTAGGCCAGAAACGCAAAAAAGCGCCCCCATTTTGAAATACGCCCTTCAAGCGATTTCGAGGTCGCGACTACTGTGCGGGGAAATGCCACCGGGTGCGCTGCAAGTTCATGCCGCGGCGCAACATACGCTCGACTTCACTCTGACATTTTACGCATAAAGTCGCCTCTGGCTTGACCTCAAGACGCTCTTTAGGAATCTCAGAACCACAACGTTCACAAATGCCATATTGCCCGGCATCGATGATCTTGAGTGCATGATCGACCGCGGCGAGTTTGGCTTCTAACGTCTCCAGCAGTGTGGCGCTTTTTTCCCGCTCGATGATCTCAGGATCGCCTTCTTCTACATCGACATCAACCTCGCTTTTCAAGGTTTGTTTCAACGCTTCGATATCTCCTAATAGCGATTCGCGCTCCTGGAGTAATACTTGTTTATTTTGTTCAATAAATTGGGCATCCAACATTGTCTATCCTCCTGACGGGAAAACTCCCATACGTTCCTCAATGACAGCTGAACTGTATATGAGGAGAAAATATCGTTTCGCGGCCGATTTTCTTCCTCGAAAGCTGGTGATTTGGGCGCACTCTTTTACCACAAAATCATCTTTTTCGTCAAGCTGGAAGCGTAAAAAAACTTGGCTCTGACTTGTTGCAGAACAAACGAACGGGTATAATAACAAAAATCAACAGCTAATAATCAACAGGCAACGCATTGCGGGAACGTTGGCCTCTCTGATTTTTCAATTCTTCTTATGCCCGAACGCCCTATTGATCCCAATGCCCAACCCGCCGATAGTCTGGACGCGGCGCTGCGCATCAAACGACTGGACGAGCTATATGGCCAGGATAAAGTGCGCAACAATCTTGAAATTCTGATCGAGGCTGCCCGCCATCGAGAGGAAACGCTGGACCACATCCTGCTTTATGGTCCCCCGGGCCTGGGCAAGACTACCATCGCCCATATTGTCGCCAATGAGATGGGCGTCAACCTGAAGCTGACCGCGGGTCCGGCCATCGAGCGGGCGGGTGATCTGGCGGCCATTCTCACCAACTTGCGCAAAGGAGACATCCTGTTCATTGATGAGATTCACCGGCTAGGACGGGCGGTAGAGGAAATTCTGTATCCAGCCATGGAAGATTTTTCCCTGGATATTGTCATCGGTAAGGGGCCTAGCGCCCGTAACATCCGCCTGAAGCTGCCCCGGTTCACCGTTATCGGGGCCACCACGCGCCTGGCGCTGCTCACCTCGCCCTTGCGGGCTCGCTTCGGGGTGGTGCTGCGCTTTGATTTTTACGACACGCCTTCGCTTGAGCGCATCGTGCGCCGGGCATGTGACTTGACTCAAACGCCTTATGAGCCGGATGGCGTTCGGGTGATTGCCAGTCGGGCCCGGGGCACGCCACGCGTGGCGTTGCGACTCTTCCGCCGTGTGCGCGATTTCGCTCAGGTGCGGGCCCAGGGCGTTATTACCCACGAGGTGGCGGAAGCTGCTCTGCGCTTGCTTGAGATCGATTCGCTGGGCCTCGATAGTTTGGATCGCATCGTGCTAGAGGCCATTATCACCAAGTTTGGGGGAGGCCCCGTGGGGCTGGATACATTGGCGGCCTCAGTCAGCGAGGAGTCGGACACCATCATGGATGTAGTGGAGCCCTATCTGCTGCAGTTGGGCTTTCTGGAGCGCACCCCGCGCGGACGTATCGCCACGCGTCGGGCCTACACACATCTGGGCTATCCCTACATCGGCCCCGACATCCCCAACCAGGCTTCACTTTTTGATTCGTAATGCAAAAGTGTGAAGAGCAAATAGGACGGGCAGGGATGTATGCGATTCCCCCTCGATTCCCGGCACTTTTCATGGGAGAGGAAAATACAGGCATCAATCAATAGATGAACCTATCGACCAACGGACCATGGCATCACCTCGTATCGGCTACACCTTCAAAAACCGCAATCGGGAATACTTTCTCAAATGGCGCACGTCCTATTGGTATGCCCTTGCCATGGCGGGCGGCGAGCCGGTTCCCATTTATCCCGATGATGATTTGAATGCGCTCTGTCCGACTCTGGATGGCGTGCTCCTCACCGGCGGCGGAGATGTTCATCCTCGCTTTTTCGGACAGGAGATAGCGGGAACTCAGATGGATTCGGTCAATGAGGCGTTGGATGAGCTGGAATTGACCATCGCCCGACGGGCTGCGGCCGCGGGCAAGCCTCTTTTG
>CAZYSY010000010.1:0-5720 GCA_964650295.1 uncultured Caldilineales bacterium
GCTCGACGCCAGTGAACAGATCACCATAGCCTGTCAATTGGCAATCCGTTTTTCATCACCACTTCGGGAGCGCAGTTCCCTGGATTTGGAGTCATGAATGAACGATGTAACCGCCAGCGGCATCGATTCCTTGCTCAGGTCCGCTGGCGGGCTGCGTCAGGATATGGCCGCTGTCACCGCCGCCTTCACCTCGCAATGGTCCAATGGGCAGGTAGAAGGTCAGGTCAATCGCTTGAAATTGATCAAACGACAGATGTATGGACGAGCCAACTTCGATCTTCTGTGCTTGCGGGTGCTCTTTCACCCTTCATGATGTCTATTCACGAAATGTGCGGGAGAACCGATTTTAGATTGTCAAAAATATACTGCCTTCAAAGTAATTTTGCATCCAACCAATTCTTACAATTTCTTTCGAAACTACTGGACAACAGAAAAAATTCATATTATAATGAGCCAAAAGAACCTATTCCTCCGCTCTCAATTCAAGGAAGTTTGCCGTGGGAAAACCACACCGTTTGACAGAACGACGACAAGCGATTGTGGCCGCTCTGGAAGAAGCTGGGCAGCTTTCAGTGGCCGAACTGAGCGAGCGGTTTGATGTATCGGATGTGACGATTCGGGGAGACTTGCAGGCGTTGTGCGAGCAGGGATTGGTGTTGAGGGTGCGTGGAGGTGCGATGGCCACGACAGCGTTGCCTGAGCTTTCATATGATGTGCGGCAGCAGTTGAACGCGGCGCAAAAAGCCCGAATCGGCCAGATGGCCGCGACCTTCGTACACAATGGCGACACCATCGTCATCGACGCCAGCACGACGGCTCAGGCCATTGTGCCCTTTTTGCCCCAGCAGGCTGAATTGACAGTAGTCACCAATAGCCTCAAGGTGGCCATTGCGCTGTTGTCATTCCCCCAGGTGAATGTGCTGATGCCTGGCATCAGTTTGCGGCGGGAGTCCATCTCGCTGGTGGGGTCCATCGAGGACACAGCCATTGCTGGCATCCACATCCGCATAGGATTTTTTGGAGCGCGGGCGTTTACCATCGAGGAGGGGATGACAGACGTGAATCTTGACGAGGTAAGAACCAAGCGGGACCTGGTCCTGCGTTGCAAACAGGTGGTGGGAGTCATCGACGCCCGCAAGTGGGGGAAGATCGCCACTGCAACTTTCGCTTCGCTTGATGAAATCGACACGATTATTACTGACTCAGATGCTCCCCAAAGCATGGTTGAGGATGTGCGGGCGCGGGGCGTCGAGGTCATTCTCGTATAACACCCCATTCATTTCGGACGACTTATGCAATGAATCACGACTCCAACCACATCATGACGTTGCGGCATATCTCCAAACGGTTTGGGGCGACCCAAGCTCTGGATGATGTGTCGCTGGACATCTATCCGGGCGAGGTGCAGGCGCTAATCGGCGAAAACGGCGCGGGCAAATCGACCCTGATTAAGATCATGACCGGCATCTATCAACCCGACACAGGGGAGATGCGGATGGACAGTCAGCCAATAAAGGTGCGCAATTCGCAGGAGGCTCAGGCCTACGGCATCACCGCCATCTATCAGGAGCCTATGGTGTTTCCTGACCTGAATGTGGCTGAGAACATCTTCATCAGCCACCGGAACTTCGGGCCTATCGTGCGTTGGAAGCAGATGTATCAGCGGGCGGATGAGATATTGAAACAACTGGATATCCGCCTGGATGTGCGCCAGCCAGCCCGGGGCCTGACCTTGGCTGCTCAGCAGGCAGTGGAGATCGCCAAAGCGATTTCGCTGGACGCTCGAGTGCTGATCATGGACGAGCCCACCGCCTCCCTCTCCGCCCACGAGGTGCATCAGTTGTTCCAGCTTGTGGAGCGATTGAAGCAAAAGGGCGTGGCTATCCTGTTCATCGGACATCGGCTGGAGGAAGTGTTCGAGATCGCCGACCGCATTACTGTGCTGCGGGATGGCCAGTTTATCGCCACCCACAAGACGGAGGATGTAACCACCGAGCAAGTCATCCAGGAGATGGTGGGCCGGGAAGTGGAGGAGTTCTTCGCCAAGACCACGGCCAAATTGGGGGATACGGTGGTGAAAGTGGAGAATCTGAGTAAGGATGGCGTTTTTTCAGACATCAACCTTGAAGTTCGGGCAGGCGAAGTGTTGGGATTTGCCGGGCTGGTGGGCTCTCGTCGCACCGATGTGGGACTGGCTTTGTTCGGCATCGAACCTGCGGACAAAGGGCGCATTGTGCTGGAAGGCCGGGAAGTGGCCATCACATCTCCCAAGCAGGCGCTGGAATTGGGGATTGCTTATATGAGCGAGGACCGACGCCAATTGGGCCTGGTGCTACCTATGTCCATTACCACCAACATCACTTTGCCCACGCTGAAAGCTTATCTGAATGGTCTGGGGCTGGTGCAGAAGCAGAAAGAAAAGAGCGTTGCCGGAAAGTTCAAAGAACGTCTCAGCATCCGCACCCCATCATTGGAAACACCCGTGGCCCAACTTTCGGGCGGCAATCAGCAGAAAGTGATGCTGGCAAAATGGCTCAACGCCAGTCCCAAGCTGCTTATCCTGGATGAACCCACTCGCGGCATTGACGTAGGCGCCAAGGCGGATGTGCATCAATTGGTGGACGAACTGGCGGAGCAGGGGCTGGCCATCATCGTTATTTCATCAGATTTACCGGAGGTCCTTTCTATGAGCGATCGCATTCTGGTCATGCGCGAGGGGAGACAGATGGGCATCTTCTCCCGGGATGAAGCCACCCAGGAGGTGATTATGACTGCGGCCATGGGGCAGAACAATGCGGACACGGAGGGCGACCATGAATAAATTGATGCGCCGTTTCCAGCCAGAGCAACTTCGAGAATTCATTCTGTTCATCCTGATTCTGCTGATGATGGTTTTCTTCAGCACCCAGATTCAGAATTATTTCAGCCCCCGATTTTTCAATCGGGTTTCCACCAGCGTCGCCATCGTCGCAGTGTTGGCGGTGGCCCAGACCCTAGTGGTGCTTACGGCCAACATCGATCTTTCCATTGGCTCCATCGTCGGCTTTACCGCCTATTTCGGCGGGCAAATTCTGGCTCATAACAACGATATGTCCCCCTTGCTGATAATCTTGATTACTATAGGCATGGGGATGGTGATGGGCATTATCAACGGCTTGCTGGTGGCCTATGGCGGCGTTCCCTCCATCATCGTCACCCTGGGCACACTGGCGATTTATCGCTCCATGTTGGTGCAATTTTCGGGGGCGCAAACGGTGCTTACGGCGAATCTGCCAGAGTGGATTCTGGCACTGCCTCGGATGAACGTCTTCAGCATCGGCAAGCTCGATTTTCGGGTGATGGTGGCCCTTGCTCTGGTAGTAGTGCTCCTCTTCCACCTCATTCTGAAATACACATCTTATGGGCGACGGCTGTACGCTATCGGATCCAATTCCGACGCAGCTGAGATGGCGGGCATTGCTTCCAAGCGCATCGTGTTCATCGCTTTCGTGCTCTCGGGCGTTTTGTCCGGTCTGACGGGATTTATGTATCTGGCCCGCTTTGGCAATATCACTGTAGTGGCGGGCTTGGGCCTTGAATTCGCAGCGGTGGGAGCGGTGGTCGTCGGCGGCGTCAACATCTTCGGCGGCTCGGGCACCATGCTGGGGGCGCTGTTGGGAGCCATTCTCGTCAATGTCTTAGATCAGAGCCTCATCCGCTGGCAGGCGGTCAGCGAATTCTGGCGAGACTTCCTGCTGGGCTTCCTCATCCTGCTGTCGGTGGCGGCCGACGCTGTGATTATGAATCGATTGAAGTATCTGTGGGCGAAAAAGGGGATGAGTTTGTCCCAAAGGGATAATGATCTTCCTGCCAAGGAGGCGAATCATGTCTAAAATCGTCAAAGCGTTGAAGGGTTGGGAAGGATTTTTACTGGCCGTGCTCCTCATCATCGTTTTCTTCAACGCCTCGCTGGCCCCCGAATATCTGCAAGTGAACAATTGGATCAATCTCTTCCAGTTGTCCATTGAGAAGATCATCGTGGCATTGATCATGACCTTCATCATCATCAATGCAGAAATCGATCTGTCGGTGGCTTCGACCATGGGGCTGACTGCTTCTGTGCTGGCTTGGATGAATCACGCCGGGCATCCTTTTGGCCTGGCGTTGGCTGTGGCCCTGGGTGTGGGGGTGCTGGCCGGGGCTTTCAATGGTTTCTGGATCGCCTATGTGGGCCTGCCCTCATTGGTGGTGACGCTGGCTACTATGATCATGTATCGCGGTGGCGCCCGGGTCTTTATGGAAGACAAGTCTTTCGGGAGTTTCCCCGATTGGTTTAATCATCTGGGACAGGAAGCGCTTATCGGACCCCTGCCTATTGCTTTGATCCTGTTTGGGCTTTTTGTCGTCATTGCGATTATCGTGCTCCAGTACTCCGGCTTCGGACGTTATGTGTACGTCATTGGCAATAACCGTGACGTAGCCCGTTTCTCCGGCATCAATGTTCGCCGACACAAGCTGATTCTCTTCACTATGTCGGGCGCTATCGCTGGGTTGGCCGGGATTTTGTTTGCGGCCCGTCTGGGCGCGGTGCGTGGCGACACCGCCACGGGCTTTGAGCTGGATATCATCACAATGGTGCTGCTGGGCGGCGTCAGCATCTTCGGAGGCTCCGGCTCCATTTACGGCGTGCTGCTCTCCATCCTCATCGTGCTCAATCTGCGCAACGGCATGTCTCTGCTCAATCTCACCGGGCATTTACAGACGGGCGTCATCGGCGCCTTGCTGATTCTTTCGGTGTTGCTCCCCAATCTGGCCGAGTGGACGCGAAAAACCTTGCAGCGTCGCAAATATCAAAAACAAACCAGCGCACAGATCGCTGATGCTGGCTAAATGCCAGGCATCGCCCAATCTGCATCTCATCAGAATCCAGAAAGGAGGTAGTATCAAGCGCAACCCAATTCTGTTCCAACAAATTATGAATTGCCAAAAGCGCATCTCTTTTTCCCTTTTTTCAGTTCCCACAGGAGGACAAGAATGAAAAAGTATTTCAGTTTGATGGTGTTGGCGTTGGTGCTGGCACTGCTGTTAGCTGCTTGTAGCGGTGGGACTGCGCCTACCCAGGCTCCCGCTGAGCAGCCCACCCAGGCCCCGACTGAGGCTCCAAAAGAGCAACCTACCGAGGCGCCCAAAGAAGAACCTACCAAAGCCCCTGAAACCGAAGCGCCCAGCGGCGAAGTTATCAAAGCCAAGCCGGGCATGAAGGCCGACATGGTGTTGTTACCCAAGTTCCTGGGCATCCTGGTCTTCGATCAGGCTAATGAAGGTGCACAGGAAGCCCATGCCGAGCTGCAAAACCCTGGCAAGCTGGAATTCCTTGGGCCCACGCCTGAGAACAGCGTGGCCGGACAGATCGACATCGTCACCACCGCAGCCACCCAAGGCATGGACGCCATCATGATCTCCAACAATGCTGGCGATCAGATCGTGCCCGCAGCCAAGGCCGCCAAAGAGGCAGGCATGGCCGTCGTCACCTGGGACTCCCCGATTCCTTCGGGAGAGGGTGAAGATGTGTTCGTGGCCCAGGTGGACTTCGACGAGACCGGCGAAGTCATGGCCAAGATGGCCCGCGACATCATCGGCCCCGAAGGTGGCCAGTTCGCGGTGCTCTCCGCCTCTCCCGACGCCTCCAACCAGAATGCCTGGATTGCTGCATTGCAGGAATCGTTGAAGAAGGATGAGTA
>CAZYSY010000011.1:0-8191 GCA_964650295.1 uncultured Caldilineales bacterium
AATACAATCAATCCGACGACAATGAGGAGTAAGCGGGCTCGTAAGGACATGGGGTGAAGATGTGAGACATGAAGATGGGTCACGTTGTATTGAAGAAGTATAGCACGAGCTTTGCCTGCATTCCAAGAGCCGCCCCGACAACGGGTGCGTTTCAGCTTGCATAGCATCGCCCACTTAAGTTGTGGAGGTGACTGGCGTGATTTTGGCAAATTTTGCCGAAAGTGGCAATAAAGCGCTATGCAAAACGCTTGACAATTGCCAGGAACTTGCTATACTGATTTTACATTTATGTGAGCGCGAACCGATTTTGCGGAACAGTTTCTTTTCTTAGTCCCCTCTGCTACTATTCATGTTCTTTGATTGACTACCAAGGAAACGAAGACACAATGGCATAAAAAGAAATAACTTGCAACGACTAACGTACCCGACTTCAATCACCACAAAGGCACAAAGAACACCAAGCATTTCAAAACTTTTTCTTTCTTTGAGCCTTTGCGGCTTCGTGTCTTAGTGGTTTCTAGCCGGGCTACCTTAGTCGTAATAATAACTTCCTCTTTTCTTTTCCCGCGGAGAACGAAATAATGAGACAATTAAAAGTGGTTAATGCGTTCGGTGTCAGGTCATTTACTAGAAGACAGATCATGCGTGATAATCGAATTACCCCCCCCCCGTATTAGACATAACATTGTGCGTTGGCTGAATGTTGTTATCGTTTTTGGGATGCTGCTGAGTAGTTGGGCTCCGGCGTTTGCAGCAACGACGGGATCTTCGTTTGCATCTGATGGCGTCATTGAACAGCGTGATGTGTTGCCAGCACAAGTGATGGCGTCCTCTCTACAGGCATCCATGAGTCTAGCGCCCTCGATGGCGGGCATGGCGGATGTCTCTTTGCGACTGGAGGGAGAAACAACGCCCCTGCATCCGGGCAGTACGACTCGGGTGACGGTAGTGATACAAAATAGAAGTGCTATGGCGGCCAATGGATTGACGGTCGAACTTTTTTTTGATACAACCAAGGTAAAGGTGATAGCTGGCAGGGAAGGAATAATCGAGGAAGCGGGCGTGGTGCGTTGGGATGAAGTAAACATAAAAGCTGGCGAGCGTTGGCAGAAATCGCTCATTGTGCAAGTAGGCAAGCGTTATGGTTTGCAATCAACATTAACAGTCCGAGTACAAGGTGAAGATTTATATGCCACACGTCATCAGCAGTTGCAATTGACAACGGAAGATCCGCCGATGGAAACTGTTCGGGTACTGCCGGGCAAGCGAACCATTTTTTCAGCACTGGATGGTCGCCTGACATTAGAGATTCCGGCAAAGGCGGTTGAAGAGCCATTGATGATTTCGTTAAAGTGGTTACGCCCGAGAGCGCAGGATCCCTCTTGGCTAACAGAGCGTTTTGAATTGAGTGCTGTCAATGGCAAAGGTGAGCAGGTGAATATGTTTGCAGCGCCGTTGCAATTGACCTTGCGCCAGAGTGTGCGCCCCATCGGTGTCAACATTGCAGAGAGGGCCATGCGGCCCCCTGTTTATGGTAATATGGCTTTTTTCTGGTTAGACGAGGCGACAAAGGAGTGGCGAAGTGTGCCGGGTACATACGATGTCAAGTCGCAAACCGTGGTGGCCCAGATTACTCATTTTAGCAATTGGGGGGCAGGCTCGGATGCTAATTTTGATAGTTTGGGGCTACCACAATTAAATGTGGATGCTGCGTCTTTATTTTCAGGGGCGTTTACATATGCGTATCCACTGGCTGCGCCGGCAGGTCCACACGGTTTTGGCCCGCATCTTTCATTGGCTTACAATGATGAAACCGCCAATTCCGCTTGGGATGGAGATCGAACAGCAGGGGATATTTATCGATCGCAGGCTTCGATAGTAGGGTATAGTTGGCAAATTGGTGGTCTGGGGAAAATTACCGTTGATTGGTATTCAGATCCGAAGAGGGTTTTTCTTTCTTTTGCGGGGGGGCGTTACGAATTGAAGTATGTGAACCAAAAATGGCGAACGGAGCCAGAGGGATTCTTGCAAATATGGCGAGATGGCGTGCCTGGTAATGACATTTATACCGACTTGCTACGGGCTGACGCTAATTGGCATGTATTAGATCAAAATGGCACGGAATATACATTTGGCAACGGCATGAATGCAGGCACTGCATACTTCCGGCGAGATAATGAAGCTAATTGTGGCGCTTCGGCTTATGCCTATTATCTAACTAAGGTGGAGGACGTACATGGGAATTATTGGACTGTGGATTATGAACGAGATCAAACGGATTGGACGAACGGCGCCCAGGGCAATTGCGACGATGAAGCGACAAACCATCGAAACGTCATCCGGGCAACGCGTCCCAAGTATGTGCGTTTATATCATAAAAACACCGATACAAATATTGTAGCAAAAGTGGGGGAATACGAATTTGTATATGAACAGCGAAGTGACACCGATATAAAGGATAGGGATAATACACAGTCTTTATGGAGTGAGTATCGAGTGAGGCAAATTATTGTCCGTTCTAAAGATAACAATGACCTGACTGAAATTTTTCGTTATCAATTAGACTATCATTATAGTCATGGCACGGCTCATAACTGTGGCTTTAACAACACCTCGCGTACTTGTACGGAGTCATTGCTGGATACAGTAACAGTTACACCGCAGGTTGATCCTGGCGGCGGGACGGGGTTGAGTCGCAGTTCACATTTTAGCTACTGGACGCATTCCTGCCAACAGTGGAGCGGGACAGACATTAATTTTTCTGCAATTTATTTGCAAAAGATTCAGAATGGACGGGGCGGTGAACTCTTTTTGTACCGCGAGGCGCATGATGTATTGCAATCGGGCCAACAATATGAAACCCAGATCAACGGACATTACCGGCAACGCCTGCTGGCGACCCGAGTAACTGGCGGGATGGGAAATTACGTATGGACGACTTTTTCTTATAGTGGAGGTGCGTATGACACGCAGGGCACGTCGCAAAAAGATGACGACGAGTTTGCTGGTTACGCCACGGTAGATGCTCGGCTGCATGAAAAAGTGACCAGTAGCAGTGAAACGCCTCCGGCCCATAGTGGCTCTCTACGTTCGAAAACGCTGTATAGCTTCAAGCAGGGGCTTGGGAACTGGCCAGATGATGTACTGCGAGGGAAGTTATGGCGCACAGATGCGTATATCAGTCCCACCGGTTCCGTTTATAATCGCGTTGTGAATGGCTTTAGTGCGGTGATCAGGGAGGCCGACGAAGTGGCGTGGTCACGTCTGGATAAGACCCTGTGGCATGTAGACAAAGGAGGCGAAGGCTGGGACAAACGATGCACCACCTATAGTTATAACACAGCTTTGCAGGGGGGCGAGCAATATGGCTTGATTACGCATGCAGAAGAACGGCCCGATTGGTGTAGCAGCACCCCCTATCGCACTGCCATCACCCAGTATGCGGTGAAGAATGATGGGAGTAGCCACACCTACATGGTGCGTCCTGCACAGAAAAAGGTAAAGGATGGCGGCGGTGTTTGTCGTAGTCTGACGCAATACTTCTATTATGCAGGCGATGCCATGAGCGGGAATCAGGAGGCCGGATATGGTAATCCCGGCAACAAAGGGCTGCTACGGCGAGCGCGCACAGCCACTGATACAGATGACGATTGTGGCACGGTGTCATCGTGGGCCGAGAGCAAATATGACTATTACGCCGACGGCAACGCCAAGCGCAGCACGCAGCCGCCTAACCATGCCGGAGTGCAGGCCTGGACTGAAACTGTCTGGGATGCGGTGCATGGGGCTTATGCTGTGCAGGAGATCAATAATCTGGGCCAAAGTCGCAGCGCCACTTACGATCTGGCTTTGGGCGTGGTTCAAACAACAACCGATGTCAATGGCGTGACCAATGAATTTGAATACGATGGCTATGGTCGTCTGCGCAAGAGCTGGCTTGAGCCGCAGGATAAAAGCGCCACCCCAAACACGCCGACCGAGAAAATCGATTATTACAAGGGAACGACCGCCAATAACAAAGCATGCAGCAACAGTTGGTGTGTGCATGACATGAAACTTGACGAAGCAGGCGGTGATAATTATCTGCACAGCTACACATTCCGGGATGGGCTGGGCCGAACAATTCAAACCCAGGCCGAAAGTGAAGGCGGCCAGCACAGTGTGACGGACGTCTGGTATCATGAAACAGGCCAGGTGAAAAAACAGAGCATACCTTACTCTGTGAGCGGAGTTGCGGGAACATACATCAATCCGGCTGCGCACCCCGCGACGCAATATCAATATGATGGCCTGGGGCGGGGGACGGTGGTGACGGCGCCAGATGGCTCTCAGACCAAGACCTATTATCAGGGGTACAAAACTGCTGTGATTGATGCGCTTAATCATTTAACCATGCAGGCGTCGGATGATTGGGGGCGTCTGGCACAGGCCTGGCAATACACGGGCGTTTACCCATCTGGCCCTCCAACTGAGCCAAATAGTTCCGTCTGGGATACGACGGGTAGCTATGCTACCGCTACTTATGATTACGATGTGCTTGACCGATTGACAAGCGTGACCGCTCCTGGCGGCGCAAACACAACCATTGCTTATGATGTGGCCGGTCGCAAGAAGAGCATGAGTGACCCGGACATGGGCGTGTGGAGCTACAGCTACGATGCGGCAGGGAATTTGCGCACGCAGACGGATGCAAATGGTGCGAAACTATGTTTCTACTATGATGATCTCAATCGTCTCACTCACAAATACGCCAGCAGCGGCGCTTGTTCGTCCACTGCGCCTGCGGATAGCCAGGTGATCGCTCATTTTTACTATGATGGGGCGTATCCTTCTGGTCAACAGGCTCCGGCTCCGGTGGGGAAGGTTATTGGCAAGCGTACCGCCCAATTATGGCATGAGGGGGCAACTTTTAATTGGAGCGTCTATAGCTATGACGACGCCCGCGGTCGTTTATCTCGCGAGCAAACGCGAATCGATAGCAAATGGTATACGACCAACTATGCGTATGATGCCATGGATCGGGTGAAGACGTTGAAGTATCCGAAGGATGTTGTCAATGTTAGAGAAACTGTTACCTTTAACTATGATGCCGGGGGAGTCAATCATATTTCTGGGTCTAACGTCTATGTCCAGAATATCACCCATACGCCTCTGGGGCAGATGGACGCGCTGACGCTAGGAAGTAATTTACGCACCATCGACTATATCTACAATACGACCACCGATCAACGGCTGAAACAGATCAAGAGCAGCGTCAGTTCAGAATTCGATCGCACCTACACCTATGATGCTGTAGGCAATGTCACAAAAATCACAGATGCAGCATTTCCGACAGGCACCAGCGGCAGTTGGTCGGTGAGTACAGAGACTCAGACCTACGGGTATGATGAACTCAACCGCATTTTAACTTATACAGCATCTGGCGTCTTGAGCAAGAGTTACACCTATGAGTATCATCCGAATGGCAATTTCAGCAAGTATCGCTCATATACGGGGCTGGCCTTTAAAGAGCAGGATGATATTAAGTTTGGCCCGGACAGCGACTATCCAGACACGCCTCATGCGCTTGTTTCCTATGCAAGCGAATATTATTGCTACGATAAGAACGGTAATCAGGTCAAACGTATTTTGGGAACAGATACCTGGCTGGTTGATTATACGGCTGAAAACAAGGTGGAGCGGGTACGGAAGAATGGTGCGACAAAGGCTAAATACTTTTATAATGGTGATGGAGATCGGGTGAAGTCGGTAGTTGGCAATGTAACAACTTATTACATCGGCAATCTGTATGAACGTTCGGTGGGGGGAGATTGTCATAATGGCGGAAGTTGCGACACCAAGTATTATTACGCCAGTGGCAAACTTGTTTCATTGCGTCGCCAGAATTATGCGCAAAGTAATGGTTTGCGTTATATTTTCGAGGATCATCTGAATTCTACTAGCCTGGTGATTGATAGTGGCGGTGCGAAGCTATACGCCGATTATTTCACGCCATTTGGTGGTTATCTGCGCAAGTGGACGAATACGGTCAGGCAGACCGATTATCGATTTACGGGCCAACGACATGAATCAGATATCAAGCTTTATGATTACCGCGCTCGTTTCTATGACAACCGCCGCGGGCGTTTTACCCAGCCCGACACCATGGTGCCCGACCCGGGCGATCCGCAGAGCCTGAACCGCTACAGCTACGCGGGCAACAATCCGCTGCGGTATACGGATCCGAGCGGGCATAGCGAATGTATAACCGATGACTGTAATCTCGCATGGCATCCAGTTTCACATAACGTTGTTATGCGGAAAAATACGGTCGGATCATCCTTATATAATCTTATTACACTCATTGCTGTTGGTAAAAGTAGTGCCCAGAGCAGATTAAGGCAAATACTGAGCGAGACGGGAGGGGTGCTACCAGCACAATTCGAGGGTATTGGAGCGGCCCGAGGTGATAAGGGGTTTGCACAAGAATTCCAAGACGATCATTTATACGGTGAACTCTGGGGAATAGAACGACCAGCAAGTAGACAATTGGGACATTTTCTCACAGCCGTGCGGATGGGAGATGCGGACAATGACTACCTTCGTCTAGCATATTTGTATGCGATTGTTGGTCATGAACAAAAATCAGATGGAAAAGGGAAGATTGGTCAGATGTTTGGTTTAATGCGTCAGTCCTTAGCGCCAAGTAGATCTGATGTATCTGCATTTCGCATTGCTGTAGAACAGGATGCGGCGGGGGCATATGAGGCGAGGGATGCTACTCTGTATACTATTTTCGATCCCAAGAAACATGGCGATCCAGCGAATCGGATTGGTAATAGTATGGAAGATTTACGGTTATCAGTGCGTGGCTGGCGGCTGGGAGCCGGAGTGAGACAAGGAGAGTTCACCACAAACAAAGATGTAGCGAATTGGTTGGCATTATACGTTGCAGGAGGAGGTCGATGACGAAGAAAAGAGGCAATAACCATGTGCATAAGCATCCAGTGCGAGTACGAACTTTGTCACAAGCAGTACGTCTGAGTGGCGTCGCGTCAGCGATAGGCACCGTTCTCTTTATAGTTATCACAACCGTTTCTTCTCTACCATCGGCTAAGAACGCCCCAGATGAACTCGTTGCGTTCATCATGTTTTACGCATTTATGGGTACATTAGTTGGCTTTGCGATCTCCTTGCTTCCTAGTATTGTCGCTGGTATAATGATAACTACTTTTCTACGGATATGGAAGAATTTATCGAAGCGACTTATTTTTATTTCTCTTGTCCTGGGAATATTGATAGGTGGTGGTCTTGGTTTTTTGCTCGTCAGTGTGGTGTATTTTACACAATACGGGACTTGGAGTAAGGTTTTCGTAGCTTCTAGTGCAATACTCTCTGGTTCCATTGCTGGTGGATGGTATGTACGGCAAATGCTAAGATGGTTTGAAAAAGATCACTTCAACCTTGAATAAAACAGTGCTGAGCTGAAACGGGGGGGAATGCCTTCCTCGCCCGGCCAGCTGTGAACCGGCCTGGCGCAGACCGCTACGCCCGTGCTACAATGCCCACAGCCTACCGCTACACCGGCCAGCGGCTGGATGCGGAAACGGGCGTGAGCGCCGAATGAATTCGGGCCTGGGGGCCTGGGGCCGCCCGTCGGCCTGCGCCGACGATTTGCGCCCGTCCGCCTTCCCCGTGCTGCGGCCCGCGGCCTGGCGCAGACCGCCACGCCCGTGCTACAATGCCCACAGCCTACCGCTACACCGGCCAGCGGCTGGATGCGGTAACGGGCCTGTACTTTTACAATGCGAGATATTACGACCCGGCCCTCGCCCGCTTTACCCAGCCCGACACCATGGTGCCCAACCCGGGCGACCCGCAGAGCCTGAACCGCTATAGCTACGCGGGCAACAATCCGCTGCGGTATACCGACCCCAGCGGGCATTGGTACATAACCCCGAGGCCAGACCCGGAAAAAGTCCAGAATCCAGGTCCGGAAGTTTTGCTAACCAGCGCCCAGAGCCCCACGGGCGATCCCATGCAGGTCTACTGGAGCGAGATAGAGACCTGGGACCCGATCACGACGGCTGATTTCGCAAGCGTAATGTTGAGCCCCCTTGCTGCGCCTGCAATGGGCATTATAGGCGAAATCATATTGGCCGATGCGGTTATTCCTGGCATGCAGGCCTTGTGGTCGCAGATGTTGAGTTGG
>CAZYSY010000012.1:0-44875 GCA_964650295.1 uncultured Caldilineales bacterium
GAAATTCTCTTGTGGCCGTGGCCTTTACCATCGAGTAAACTCGGATTCTCCAGGCGCTTTGCGCCAGCGGTCGACCTCCGTCGACCGTCTCTGGTTGGTGAAGGGACGGCATAGGCCGTCCGTTGGCCAGAGGCCTATAGAAACCGACTTCAGTCGGCCTGTCGGGCCGGCCTTCTTCCCTCAAAGCAGACTTGACTGAGTACCAGGTATCTGACACAAATTGGCTTTGTCCGCCGCCATTGGCCGAACGAATTCGGTTCTGGAGGCTGCGCCCCATCCTTGGCTTCCTCCCCACGCTCTAAGACGGGCGGGGGAAGAGATGTAGAAAGCAATGGCCTGCGCCGCTCGTCACCCTGCGGAGAGACTTTTTTCGCCCGATTTGTGTCGCCATCTGGCATCAAAGACGCTGTCGACGCAGGTCGGCAGGCGGCCACAAGCTCTCAGCCCTGATTCAATTGGCAGGAAGCATGAACGTGAAATTTGCGTCAGGTTGCCAGAACTTACAATTAGTCTTGCTGACGATTACAATGCACTAGACGAAGAGTGACGAAAAGACGAAGCGAGCCATCGTCACTATTCGTCAATCTTCGTCTAAGTTCGTCAGCTTGGCGTCTTGGTGTGATGTCCTTTTTAGCGCCATGACCTAAAATCTCATTGATATGGCCCCCATGATGAAGCAACCGCATTACGAGACACACGAACCAGATATTCTGCCACAGCGAGCCGCAGAATTGCTGTGCTGGATCACCAACGAGGCGATCGAGACGCGTGGGGTCGCCCACATCGCCATCTCAGGTGGGGCAACGCCGCGCCCGCTGTTCAAGCTGTTGACTCAACCACGGTGGAAGACCTGCATTCCCTGGACGCATACACACATCTGGTGGGTGGACGAACGTTGTGTGCCGCCCGACCACCCCGATAGCAATTATGGCGTGGCATATGCCCTGATGGTGCAGCACCTGCCCGTCACCATTACCCATCGCATTCGGGGTGAAGAAACGCCATGGAAGGCCGCCCAGCTTTACGAACAAGAATTGGTGGATGCTTTCGGGCTGGAAGCTGGCCGCTGGCCCCGATTCGATCTCATACTGCTGGGAATGGGCGACGACGGGCATACCGCCTCGCTGTTCCCCAACACGCCATCCCTGGCAGTGCGAGAACGCCTGGTTACGGTGGGGAGGGCGCCATCGCCCCCGCACACCCGCATCACCCTGACGCTGCCGGTGTTGAACCATGCCGCTCATGTGGTCTTTCTGGTTTCTGGCGCCCATAAAGGTCAGGCCCTGTTCGATATCTTCTTCCTCGAAGGTGGAGATCCGCCTCGGCCAGCTTCGTTGGTGCGCCCGCAGGAGGGTAACCAACTGTGGTTGTTGGAGCGCGAAGCGCAAATTGCCGCGGGACTGCAACCCATCCAAAACCACAATCATTGACAATCCATCCATTTCGAGCGCCCGGCTCGCCCAGCGATTCCCATGCAAACTATGCCACCCACCCACGATCTCACAACCCTCCACTCCGCTCCGCCATTTACCATCGTCATCTTTGGCGCGTCGGGAGACCTGGCGCATCGCAAATTGCTGCCCGCTCTTTTCGCCTTATATTGCAACAACCTGTTGCCTGAGAAGTTTGTCATCCTGGGCGCGGCGCGTAGCGATTTCTCCGAAGCCTCGATTCGTGAACGCACACGCAAAGGCGCCGAAGCTTATGGCCGGTTCAAACCATCGGAATGCAACAGATGGGAGGATTTCGCCACTCACATCTTCTACCAACAATTACATTATGACAATGTGGATGATTTTACCACGCTCAAAACGCGGCTAGCATCCCTGGAGCAGGAGCAGCGCATTCCTCCGAATCGTCTATTTTATCTGGCGATTCCACCCGGCCTATACATCCCCGTAGTGGAGCAGCTCGGCGCTGTGGGGTTGGCCCAACAACATCCTCTAGGCTTCGCCCGGGTGATTATCGAAAAGCCTTTTGGTTACGACGCCCAGAGTGCAGAAGAGTTGAATGTACGCATTCACCGCTTCTTTTCCGAAGCGCAGATTTACCGCATCGATCATTATTTGGGCAAAGAAACGGTGCAAAACTTGCTGGTTTTCCGCTTTGCCAACGCCATCTTCGAGCCGTTGTGGAATAGGCATTATGTAGACCATGTACAGATTTCGGTGTTGGAGTCGGTAGCGGTGGGCCATCGTGGCGGGTATTACGATCAGGCCGGCGTGATGAGGGACATGTTCCAAAATCATCTGATGCAACTACTGGCGCTCACTGCCATGGAACCGCCCAACGCCTGGGACGCTACGCAACTCCGGGATGAGAAAGTCAAGGTGTTGCGGGCCGTGCGTCCTCCCAGCGCCGGAGCGTTGCGCACCAATACAGTGCGCGCCCAATACCAATCGACAGATGGTTCTGGCCCCACCTATCGCCTGGAGCCAGGCGTCACCCCTCATTCTGAGACGCCGACTTACGCTGCGCTGACGCTGTTTATCGACAACTGGCGTTGGCAAGGCGTGCCATTTTATCTGCGTTCGGGCAAAGCGCTGACCGGCAAGACCACGGAGATATTCATCCAGTTTCGCGAAGTGCCACATCTACTCTTCAATGCCGAAGGCACTGACCTGGCCCCCAATGCCCTTTCCATTTGCTTGCAACCCCACGAGGGATTTCATCTTCGTTTTCAGACCAAGTTGCCCGGAGCCGGTATGCGCACCCGAGACGTAGATATGCGTTTTCATTTCTCGACAGCCTTTGGCGAAAAGGCCCTGCCCCAGGCCTACGAGCGTCTACTGCTGGACGCTATTTTAGGCGACGCGTCACTGTTTTCGCGCGAGGATGAAATCATGGCCTCCTGGCAACTCACCGACGCCATCATCCAAGGCTGGGAATCGGACGACGGCCCGCCTCTCAGCTTCTATGAACCTGGCAGTTGGGGTCCAGTCGCCGCCGATAACCTTCTGGCAGCCAATGGGCGCGTTTGGAGCAGCGATTGTTACCACGACCAAAGCAATGGCGCTCCGGCCGAACCAACCGCAACAAGCCGGTAGCCATATTTGTAGCGGCATCAGACTATGAAGTTTTCGGGGTTGTGGCAGGCTCACGCCAGAGCTTTTCAATGCAGGCGTCGTATGCGACAGCCTTCCTGGCTATGCCTTTTTGCGTGGGAAGGCGCAAACATTGCACTCGTTACACAGAGCTTCGGCCTGGGCGGGAGAAAGCTGGCCTTTTTCGGCGCGACGCGCCACCAGTTTTGCCACATCCTCCTCAGACATCATATTCAATTTCCCCAGCTCCGCCAGAGTTTTGGTAATGATGGCGGTATGCTCTAACTTTTCGAGTTTGAGATATGCATCCCAGGCGCTGGTTCCAACCGTAACACTGCCGTGCCGTTGTAAAATGAGGGCATCATAATGCTCGATGATGCCCGCAATAACCTCGGCGCCTTCAATGGAGGAAGGTGTGGCGTATTGGGTGGTGGGGATGAGCCCCATGGTGGCCACCACCTCGGGCAAAATGCACTTGGCCAGCGAAATGCCTGCAATAGAAAGAGCCACAGCCATGGGAGGATGGGCGTGAACCACACTGACGATGTCGGAGCGGCGGCGGTAGGATTCAAGGTGAACAAAAACTTCACTCGAGGGGCGCAACGCACGGTTTGCGCCATATAGCGGGCCAACGATGTTGGCGTCCCAATCGATGACCAGGAGCTGGTCAGGTTGCAAAAAACCTTTCGAAAAGCCGCTGGGCGTCACCAAAAAACGATCGTCAGCCAACCGTACACTGACATTCCCATCGCCGGCGGAGATATAGTCTTTTTCCCACATAAGACGACAGACCTTGATGATTTCCTGTCGCCATTCTTGTTCTGTGCGTCGTTTAGAAGAAGCGTCGAAGCTTCCTGCGTAAGAATAGGCCATTGTATGCGTCTGCGAAGGTGGGAGGACAAGCCAAGCTTGTCCGAGAATAAGAGAAGATGATGCAGTAAGTGTGCTGGAAGAAGTATAGCAGGAAATGGTCTCAGGAAAAAACTTTGATGTTTTTAGATTTCATGGAGGGCAACCCCAATGGTTTCCATAGGCGGCTAGACCTTATGAAAAGAATCCTGTCGCTTCCGCCAGTTTTATTGACGCTTATTGCAAAATCGTTTATCATTAGGATAATTTACCACACATTTCATAGTAGAAGAGCATTCTCTCAGGGCACGAAAGGTATGGACATTGCGGATGACATCGAAGAAAACGTAAATACGCTTTGGCGGCGAACAAAAGAAGTTCGCGGCCTATCCATATCATATTCCCACCTATCCATATCATATTCCCAAACGATGCCGTGGCAGCAGAGGAAGTTGCAGTGATTGTATCCAGGTTGCGCCCTGCGCCAATTCATTCAAGGAGTTTTTAGTATGAAATCAAGGTGGATCACATTTCTGCTTTTTGTGTTGTTTCTGGCTGTTTCGCTCGTCTTCAGCATTGCGCCAGTTATGGCATTGCAGGAAGCAACATCAACGGATCAAGCTGACACGATGCAATCGCCCACTGATTTCAACTGCGCCGATGTCACCGATGTCCCAGAAAGCGAATGCAACGCCTTGGTGGCGCTGTATAATGGAACAAAAGGAGACAGCTGGATTAACAGCACGAATTGGCTTTCGACGACGCTGGTCTGCTCCTGGTATGGGGTTGGTTGCACGGCCGGGCATGTCACGGCGCTAAACCTGCCCGCCAACAAGCTCGATGGTGAATTGCCCACCGAAATCGGTGATCTAACAGAGCTCAGCCAGCTGTTTTTGAGCGCCAACCCCGACCTCACAGGCCAACTCCCCACCTCTATTGGAAATCTAACAAAACTAAAGCAGCTTTACATCAGCAGTTGCGCCCTGTATGGGGAGCTACCCGCGCAACTGGGAGATCTCGATGCGCTGCTTACTCTGGACTTGAGCAGCAATCAGTTTAGCGGTTATCTGCCAGCCGAATTGGGAGACATGGCCGCCATTCAAACCATTGACTTACATGGCAATTACAACTATGGAGACGTTCCCGCCGAGATGGGGAATCTCTCCACCCTGACATCCTTAGATATTAGCGAAAATCAACTCGACGGCACGCTGCCCGATACACTGGGGAATCTGAGCGCCCTCACCACACTGAATCTGCGCAAAAACTACCTTAGTGGCTCCATTCCCACTACATTGGGCAATCTCACTCATGTCACTTCGCTGAATCTACAAATGAACAGCCTTAGTGGCAGCATCCCCTCCGAATTGAATGGTATGACCAGCCTGCAGACGCTACATCTGGACCACAACCAGCTCAATGGCGGCATTCCTGCCGAACTTGGCGACATTGGTTCGTTAAGAGAACTTTATCTTGACCATAACCACCTCAATGGAGCAATTCCGCCCGAGCTTGGAAATTTGAGCCACCTGGAAAAACTGCGTCTCAACGACAATGAGCTCACGGGCGCGTTGCCGCCCGAGTTGGGAGATCTGGCAGTGGTGACCGAGTTGAATCTAAAACACAACCAGTTGACAGGCTCCATCCCCACCGAATGGAGCGGGCTGACCAGCGTGCGCACCCTGGACGCCTCGCTCAATCAGATCACGGGCACGCTGCCTGCCGAAATTCAGGATATGGTCAACCTGAAGAAACTGTATTTGAATGATAACCAAATCGAAGGCAGCGTTCCGTTGGAACTCACGAATTTGCAAAACCTTGAGATACTGAGCCTGAGCAACAATCAGTTGACCGGTACGATTTTACCTGAATTCGGTAATATGGATACACTTCAGGAATTGCTGTTGAGCAACAATCATCTCACGGGCACGCTGCCTGCCGAACTGAGCCAATTAGCGCAACTTCAGATTTTCGAAACGGCCGATAATCAGATCACCGGCGCCATCCCCACTGAGTATGGCAACCTCAGCCAGTTGAGCCGATTGGTGCTTTCACGCAATCAAATCACCGGCGCCATTCCCGCCGAATTGGGCGGGCTGAGTCAGATGACCACGCTGGACTTGGATGGCAATCAACTGCGAGGAGGTCTGCCTCCTGAATTTGGCAACCTGAGCAAACTGCAGGAATTGCTTGTCAACGACAACGTAGACCTCAGCGGACCAATCCCCCTGAACTACGCCAACCTGGACACCAGAATCTTCGAACGATTCTACTACGACAACACCCATTTATGTGAACCCCCCGACGAAACATTCCAGCAATGGTTGGATGATGTTAGATACGTCCATCATGATGGCATCAACCGCTGTTTCGTCGATCTTACCATCCACAAAGCGGCCCCGGGCATTACGCTTAATTGGACGCATCTTGGCGGAAATGTGACCACTTACAACGTTTATCGCAGTACACAACCCTATTTTGAAATCCAGGACACCCTTCTCTTTACGCAAGTCATTGCGCTGGAAACTACAATCAACATCACCTTTACAGACGCAACAGCTTTCGACGATATTCCTACCAACCATTACTACACCATCGCCGCCATCGTTCCTCGCGACGAGCCTGTCGTTGCGGATGGATGGAAGGGGGCGTTTGGTTTCCAACTTGTCATAGGCGAGCCTTAAGTAGATAACTTGAGAAAAACGCCGACGCATTCAGGCGAACATGGACGAAGATTGACGATGGTTCGCTTCGTCCCCCCTCCTTTTTTCGTCACTTTTTGTCCTGATGAGTTGTAATCGTCTACAAGGCTAATTTTCAATTCATATCATTCACTACTTAATCGATTTTTCTCAAACAAAAACCCAATCGAACTTGGAGATACACCAATGCACCAGCACACCCCAAAAACGCTCCGGTTTTCATCAAGCAGCCGCAAAATTATTTTGTTCAGCCTTTTGTTGGTCGCGCTTTCGCTGACCGCGATCACCGCTTATGCCGCCTGGTACACCATCAACACCAACGATCACCAGGTCGATAGCAACTGGACGAGTGTAGGAGAATGGGACTCCTCGTTGGCCTGCGATGATAGTAGCATCGACGATCGATATGAAATAGATGCGGCCTATGTGACTCAAGATGGCACAACCATGTACTACCGCCTGGATACTTGCGCCGTCCCCAACATCAATATCATCCGGGTGTTCGCCGCCGTCGACTGTAACAATGATGGCGATGTCGAAGATCCGATGCAAAATGGCAATAGTTTTACAGGCGACCGCATCCTGGTTTATCGCCCCAGCGGATCAGAGGGCATCATTATGTATGACGGCACCTTTGCCACCGATCCGAATAGTGCGGAAGCTGTGGCTCAATTTACAGATGCCACCCTGGGAGAGTGGATTTCGCAAAGTGGACATTACGTCTTTGAGTGGAAGATGAACTTGCAGGCTTTTTATCCGGGTTGTCGGGGTAGCGCCAGTGATGTGCGGGTGGCTGTGGGCACCATCAACACGCAAAGTAACACTCAGGAAGATAGTTCATCCCTGAACACATGGAATAATCCCATGGATTATGGCGACGCGCCAGGAGCGTGGGACTACCAGCACGAAACATGCACAGGTTATCACACTGTTTTGCCCGCGCCCTGTGATGGCCCGCGGCATGGCAACCTGGCGAGTGGTTTCATGTTGGGCACGGCCATCGATCCTGACGAAGGTGGCGGCCAACCCGCGACAGCTGCACAGGATGACGACACATCGGGTGCGACGCCCGATGATGAAGATGGCGTAGAAGCCACTGCTGGTGTGGTGTGGACGCCGGGCGGCAGCGGCTCTATCGATGCCTTCGTCAGTGGCGGCAACGGCTATCTCAACTGCTGGATCGACTGGAACGATGACGATGATTTCGACGACAGCGGCGAACACATCATCAACGACCAGTCTGTGACAGAAGGAGAGAACACCCTCACCTTCTCCGTGCCTGCCAGCGTCAACTTTGCGTCCACTCCAGCTCTCTACACCCGTTGTCGATTGGCGCCCAACAGTGGCGAAGCCACTTCGGACACCGGCCCCGTGTGGGGTGGCGAGGTGGAGGATTACCGGTGGCTTCCCCAGGCTGTTACTGCAGACATCGATCTGGCCAGCCCCGATGTCAGCGTCTCATGGAACAACCTCTCTCAATACACCGATTATCTGGTCTATCGCTCCACCAGCCCCTACTTCTCCATCGCCAGCGCCACGGGCCTGGGACCTATCAGCACCAGCCCCTATACCGATAGCGGCGTTGCAGGAGACGCCACAGATGACAACTACTTCTACAAAGTTGTGGGCCGCAAAACTGTAGATGGAACCCTGATGGAATCCACGCCATCCAACGAAGTCGGCCTCTTCGAATTTGCCTTGACGCCCGGTAGTTGACATCAACCTCAGGAAACCAAAATCTCAGGATGGTCGCGTTGTTGCGTAGCGCGGCCGACTTGAGTCGGCTTGGAGTGCGGAAAAGCGCCTCAATTTTCCAACGTCCACGTTTCGATTCTCCATAGCCGGGAATTTAGAATCGTGGTATGATAACCTAACTGCTATTTTTAGTAGATCACGATTTGCCATGATGCGCAGAGCCAGATCCGTGATCCGGCAGTGATTCGAGCATCAAACCCGCCGGATTGCGAATCCGGCTGGACACATACTCTCGCAATCGTGATCTACTGATTTTGATTATTTTCCGTCACCCAGAGGAAGGCGATGATGATGTCCAACCATTTCATAAAATCCGTCCGCAGCCGATTGGCCATGCTCCTTGGCCTGAGCCTGATGGTGAGCATGATGATTGCAGTGGCGGCCTTCGCCGTCCAATACACCATCAACACCACCGACAACACCACGGCAGAATGGGATAATCAGGGCATCCCCGTCTTCCAAACAGACGCCACCGGAGACACCACCAACAATGGAAATGTCAGGGATGATATCACCGAAACCAGAGTCGCTACGGGCAACGACGGCAAACTATATTTTTTGATGCAAACGAATGGCAGCCCCGCGGTCAACGATCTCAATCATTCGGCCGCGGCCTACATCGATTGCGATCGTGATGGCGTCACCGGTGAACAAGGAGACCGGCTGGTCACTTACATTCCCCATTACAGCCCGCTAGGTATTGGCTCAGGAACAGAACGCATCACTTTATGTGAGGGCAACGAAGCTCAATGCGCCGCCTTGGGGCCCGATGCGGGCCAACAAGTGGGCGATCACATCGAATGGGGCGTCACCATCACAGATTTGCCCGCGGGATGCCAAAACAATGTCGACATTAAATTCTACTCAGCCATCGCCGTCTTCGGATCCCAATCCACTGTCCTCGACGAGACCTCACTCAAAGGCTGGAACATCCCCACTCCGGTCACGCTGTCCCAGGTGCATGGTCACACGGCGCTGTCCTGGGGATGGGCGCTGATCGCCATTGTCAGCATGATGCTGTTGCCTGGTATTTTATTCTTCTGGCGCAGCCGACGCCAAACCGCCTGAACATCCCCGTAGGATCGATGTCTGCAACGCCCCGGTGCAACGCCTCATTGGGGCGTTTGCCATTGCCACAACTGCAACGAAGAGATATCGCCTTTCAGCGCCAAAGCAGCAACATAACCAGAACCCACAGGCAATTCCGCCAACCTCCACGAATCGACTTCTTGCGGCGCATCGCGCAACCACAACACGCGTGCGGGTTCATGGGGATGCAAGGATACAGAAAAACTCTCCAGGGGAAAAGAAACGCCCATACCAACCGCCTTGATAAACGCCTCCTTTCGGGTCCAACATAAGAAAAATGCCTCGGTGCGCAACGAGGCAGGCAATGCCAACAGCGCATCTACCTCAGAGGCCGAGAAAAAACGTCGAGCTATCTCTTCGCCTCCAAAATCTTTTCGAACTTGCTCCACATCCACCCCCACCGGTCCGATCGCCGTCACAGCTAACAATGCCCACTCGCCCGAATGACTGAGATTAAATTGCAGCCAGTTATCGGCATCCATCAGGTGAGGCTTACCATAAGCATTGGCCCCAAAGGAGATCGTGTGGGGCGAACGGGCCAAATAGCGCGCCAGGATGTCTCGTAATGCGGCGTGCGCCACAACGAAACGACGAAAGCCGCGCTCGAAGCGAAACCGCCGCGCGCGCGTTTGCTCATCTGCAGATAATAATGACATCAAACGCTCCACCATCGCGCGTGGCTGTTGTAACGCCACTCGCCACACATGCACCGCTCCTGGCATCAGAATCGCATTCGTCAATGGAGCCCAGTGCTGCGCTTCGTGGAGAGCGTTATGGTCCATGAACCGAGAGAAGTGGAGCGAGCGCTAGGCCTGATCCGCGGCTTCCGCCTGTTTACGTAAACTCAGAGGACGCATATCTGTCCATACTTCCTTGATGTAATCCAGACATTCTTGCTTAGAGCCGCTCTTGCCCACGGAGCGCCAGCCCGCGGGCAAATCTTTGTCGACAGGCCAGATGGAATATTGCTCTTCATGATTCACAACAACGTTGTAGATGGTGGCATCTTCACGCTCGGACATCTTAGCAATACCTCCAGGATCATTTCACGACCAGCCCATTGCCACATATACAGGCTGGATATTCACTATTAGTATGCCTAAAATCGCCAAAAACACAAAATTCAGCGCTTATGGTTTGGCAGCAAGATCACTCAACGCCCCAATGCGCTCGAGGCTCTCCTGCAACGCCAGAATGATCTCTTGATTCGGCAAAGACCACTTGAGCGAAGGCATCATCACGATAGTGGTGTGGTCGTCCCAAATCTGATAATGCAATCCAAATTCGCGAGCATAAGGCAGACGAATGCCAGGACGTCCAACCACGGGGATTTCAGGATAGATGGCAGGATGTGAAGCAATAACATCGACATCTTTCTGCTCATATCGACCAAACAACCGCAAAATTCCCACCGTCAGCGCCAACACCCCCATACTCCACGCCCGCCCAAAGCCTTTTTGGGTGGACATGAAAAGGGAAAGGATGTTGCGCAGGGGGAAGTAACTTCGTTTGGCCCGCACCACCTGCTTTTGCGATTCATTGGCATCGGCCAACAGACGCATCGCCACATCTGCTTCGACTTCATCGCCCAACACATAATCGATAAATTGATTCATCTCGGGCGTGGTTACGATTTCGGTCAAAACGCCCATGCAGCAGTATTTCGTCATCGAAAGGAACTGAGCGATGTGCACGGGGCGTTGGACGAGTTTGCGCGTGGCCATAGCCAAGGCGACAATAAATGTAGGAACCGGCGGCAATTCGCGCTGCGCAAAAAAGGTTTTTCCAAATCCGGGCAAGAGAAAGGTGGCGTCGGCATCGCCTCGCACCCATTCCAGATCTTTACGAGCTTGGGCCACGGCTTCGGGCGGCACATTCCAGCTCAATGCTTTGGCGGGAGTCAAAGGCTTTTCGGCAGCAGGCAGCGGGTGAGGAACCGCGACATCAAGAGCCCGACGCTGAATCTCCGCCACACCTCGCATCATGGTGTTGCCATCCACATACGCGTTGAAGTTGCAGATGGCGGTGGCTTTGGCGTTGCCAAACACCACCAGCTGCAAACTGCTGTTATGCCAACGGTTATCGGGATTGCCAGTATGCGAAAGATAGCCAGCCTCGGCGTCGTCTACCGGTTTGCTATCCAGATCCAGACACAGAGTGAGCAAGCTGTGGCGCATGGCTTCCAACGAAACTCGATTGGGCTCGAGTTGCTGCATCCGAGAAAAGGCCCGCACCTGCGTCTTGGCCGTGCCGCTGGTAAGAATCCCGGGCGAGAGTTCATCATCGGCCAGGGGATGAGCCTGAGCCTGGGCCACGATGGCACGCAGTGCTGCAACGACCTGAGCAAGCGTGGTCTCACGGCTGAGATCCCCCACATCCAACAAGAAAAAACGCCCACCCACGGCGACGGTAATCTGCGTCACGCGATCGGTTTTGAAGATGCGGGGAGTTGTGCCATCGACAATGAGACTCGTTCCGAAAAGGTTGGGGTATTGCCCCATCTCCAGAGGTTGACCGCGCAATTCATCCTGAGATAAACGGGCGGTCATGATATCGTCTCGCAAGTGGCGAGCGGCAAAGAGCAAGGTAGCGGCCCGTTCCACAGGTTCGAGTGGTCGTGGATCATCCGCCATGACCAGGGTGGCCGCAATAACAGGCGCAAACAGACCGGGACCGCGCAGATTCTTGGTACGCAACAGATCGTCGATGTGTGCGGGGAGATCACGCTGAAAGGATTTGAATCCCATCAAGCGGGTGGCAATATCTGCCAGGGTATAGGAGAAACGTCCAGGCTTGACGCCCAAACTTTCTAGGGCGCGACGATCGTCAGGATCGGGCAAAGGAACGCTGGGGGGCGTAACATAGCCCGGAATATGTTCATAAATATCATGGGTGCGTTCATAATCTCTGGTCAAAATGATACCCTCCTGGGCCGAGCAATAGCAGGTCAGCACGCGATAACAACCCTGACCGATAACAACGGAAACGCAGATAATGGCGTCGCAACAACGCTTATGTCAACACCTCTTGTATCTGCATCAAACTCTGGCGCACCATGGCTATGAACGCTTCATTGTCCAAACGCCACTGGTCACCAGGCATGATAGTCAACACAATGCGATCCTCAAAAATCTGATAATGCAGCCCAAAATGCTGGGCGTAGGGCAATTTTACGCCAGGACGCCCCAACACCGGCACCTGGGGATAGATAGCGGGATGTGAGACCACCGCCTGCCGTTTGATGGGGCGAAGCAGGCCGGTCAGACGCAGAATCGCCACAGCCATGGCGAAGATGCTCGCGGCATATAATCTTGCCAGGCCCTTGCGAGTGCGCAAGAACATGCCGATGATCTCGATGGTTGGATAGTGCGAGCGGGCGCGACGACTGGCTTCCACCTGCGAAGTGATGGCTTCTTCCAGATACGCTCGGGCCTGGCTTTTGTCCACATCACCTGATTCGACATATTCGACGAAACGAAATACTTCAGGAGTGGTCACGCTGGCAGTGGTTAAATCCATGCAGCAATACTTCGAAAGCGCCAGAAACTGCTCGATTCGCACCTTCTGACCAGCAGCCTTTTTGGAGGCCATTGCCAACGCTGTGATGAATGTGGGAACAGCTCGCACCCCAGCCTTGGCGAAAAAGTCACGACCGAAACCATCGATCTCAAAAGTCGCCTGCTGATCATCCTCCACGGCTGCGATGTCTTTCCTGGCTGCTTCCAAAACATGTTCATCCAGTTGCCAATTCAGCTTTACAAATGAAAGGGGAGGTAACGGTGCATTACCGGGGTTCACGATTGCGGCTTCGCCCCGCTTCTGAATCTCAGCCACGCCTCGCACCATGGTGTTGCCATCCAGATATGCGGTGAAATTGCAGATGCCGCAGGCTCTGGCATTGCCAAAAACCACCAACTGAAAACTGGCATGATGCCATCGATTCCCCCAATTTTTGCTATGGGCCATGAGCGCAGCATCAGCATAGGTTTTCGGATGCTCATCCAGATCCAGCGCCAACGTGAGAAAGCTGTGGCGCAAAGCCTCAAGATTTTCGGCATTCTCAGGATATGCGCGCAATGCCCGCCAGCCAGCAAACTGGGTGCGATTGGAGGCTGCAGTGAGCATCCCCGGAGAAGGCTCCTCAGCATCTGCCGAACGGGCATCGGCCACAATACGCTCCAGTGCTGCTGTCAGTTGTGCGGAGCTGATCTGATCCCAACCATCTTGCCCAATATCCAAAAGATAATAGCGATTGCGAACGATGACCGTAATCTGGTTTTGCCGGGCTGTCTTGGCCAATCGCACCAACTTCCCTTCAATCCACAAACTCGAACCAAAGAAGTTGGGGTATTGCCCCATCTCTAGCACCTCATTGCCATAGATGTCGGGCGGAAGCTGAGCCGACATCACATCTTGATAAAAGCTGTGTGCGCCTAGGAGCAAGGTTGTGGCCCGCTCCAGGGGGTCCAGGTCTCGAGTATCATCCTTCATGGCCAATGTGGCCGAAATGACTGGAGCGTACAGTCCCGGTGTGCGCTGATTGGTGGAACGTAAATAATCCTCCAGGGTATCAGGCAGTTGTTTGCGAAACGTGTTGAACCCCGAAAGAGACATAGCCAAGCGCACCACAGCTCGGGAGAAAGAGGTTTGCCGCAGTCCGAAGGCGATCTCCAGATCAGAAAAATCATCAGGAGCGGGCAATGGCATCATTGGGGGCTTGGAGTAGCCCTCAATGTGCTCATAGACATCTTGAGTTCGCTCGAGAGTCATATCAACATCCATATGTTCTGTCACCTCAAATGAGATATGGTGCAAGTTCTCGCGCCAGGGCTTGTAGTAACAGCCCTCGATTGGTATTGAGATAAAAATGATCGCCCGGGAACATGCGCACGCGGAATCCTGCCGTGGTGTGTTCGGCCCAGGCTTCAAGCTCTTCCCGGTTGATGAATGGATCGCCCAGGCCGCCAAAGGCTGCCATTGGCGCGGCCAGCGGGGCTTCGGGCTGATATTCGTAAGTCTCGCTCAGTTGAAAATCGGCGCGCAAAATGGGAATCAGAAGACCCAACAATTCTTGATTCTGCAATATCTCGTCAGGCGTGCCATTCAGTTTGCGCAACTCTGCAATAAAGGCCTCATCGGGCAACGCATGAATAGGCGGCCGACGGTCGGGAATTTGAGGCGCAGAATGGCCCGAGACAACAAGATGCAGCGGCAGCCGATCATAATCACGGCGCAAACGACGGGTCAGCTCAAAGGCAACCATCGCGCCCAGACTATGGCCAAAAAACGCGAATGGCCGATCCAGATAACCTTCAAACTGTGGCGACAATGCGTCCATCAGCGCGTCCATGCGGGTGATTGCAGACTCTGCCATACGCGTCCCCCGCCCAGGATACTGCACAGCACACACCTCGATGGCAGGCGGCAAAATGCTTGCCCATTGATAAAAAATATTGGCGCCCGCGCCAGAATAAGGAAAACAAAAAAGCCGTATTCGAGCCCGGGGTTGGGGTCGCGAAACCACAAACCAGGGATTGCCAACACCAAAAGATCGCATCAGACAACAACCTCCTCCACTTCAACCTCTGTGATCCCATCCTCGCTCCCGGGAACTACCTCCTCGGGCGTTTTGGGCTTGGCCTTATAATCGAAGGATAACAAATCCAGGGTGGAACGACTGCTCAACATCAGCAACGAAAGTAAGAACATGATAACGCCACTGCCTACAAAAATGAGCCGAATGTTTTTATGGAGCAAGTCGATGATTACACCAGCAAATCCCAGAGCCAGAGGAGCCAACGCCCCCGACATGGCCGCCAACAATCCGAACACTCGCCCGCGAATATCACTCGGCGTGCTCACTTGCATAATCGAGGTGATGTGAACCTGAACATAGCCGCTGGCTATGCCGTGCGCCGCCATCAACGCCGCCGCCACCCAGATATTGGGAGCCAGCCCCAAAGAGCCATAGAAAACAGCCTGCACCAGAATGCCAACGAACATGACTCGAGCCCTGCGTTTGGTGGACAAATTGAGCGCCCCGGCTAGCACAAAGCCTAACATCGAACCAAAGCCATAGAAGGAAAGTAAAATGCCATACCAGGCAGGCCCCACATGCATGACATCCTGCACATAGAAGGTGAGTAAAATAACAACAGGCGCGCCAAAAAACGTGAGCAACATGGAAAGCAACACAAAATTGCGCAAGCCCGTTCGACGCCACACATAGTGCATTCCTTCCACCACATCCCGTTTGAACGCATTGAATTTATCCTGTAACCCAGTTTCCTGACTCGGAACATGCTGCGGAAACCGCACAAAGAGCTCGGCGCCCGAAGCAAAAAGAAAACTGAACGCGTCGAAAAACAGCAGCACCAACCCTCCTACTGCGCCATAAACCACCCCGCCCACGGTCAGGCCCAAAATGGCGGAAATCTGGTTCGAGAGCTGGCCCAGAGAGTTGGCGCCCGCCACCCGCTCTTTGGGAACAAGATCAGGAATAACTGCTGAAATGGCTGGGCCAAAAAAGGAAGTGATGATGGCCGAACCCACCGAAACAGCCAGCAGCCAGCCCAAAATCAGCGTGGTGGCCTGGGGCTGCTTCCACATCAACAGTGCCAGACTAAGAATGAACAAACCGCGCAAAAAATCGCTGAGAATGATAATTTTCTTGCGAGAATAACGATCTGCGAAGACGCCTCCTACCGGCCCCAACAAAATGGCGGGAATACCGGTGATCAACGCAAATGCGCCCATAATCGAGGCGGATCCAGTCAGTTCTTTCACTGTGAACAACAGCGCAATTTGAAAAGCCTGAGTGCCCAGCTTGCTGATCAGTTGGGCCGACCACAGGGTCATGAAATTTTTATTGAACAACTTCGTTGGTTCTCGCATGTAAACTCCTGCGTTGAAAAATAGATTTTGACGTCGATGGCGAAAAAGACGTCGGTGACGATCCTATTCGAATTTGCGGTCTGCAAGACAGGGAACGCGCAAAATAAGGGCATACCACACATCACGTTGCACGCTTCATTGATATTGACGTGTATGCACGGGCCATCGGTCTGCCTTGAAATTGCAAAACGTCCGATGATCGCTATTCATTGTCTTGCGACAAATGCGACTCCGCCGCATCGACGAGAAAGTAAAGAAACATATCACGCTTCGTAGCCGAATGCGTCGAACATGGGTTGCCAGGCCCGGGCCAGTCGCTGCTTCAGTTCATCTGGCAAAGGCTGGTGCGGATTTTTCTGATACCCAGACATGGCCTCGATATATCGTCTGAGTTTTGGCTCGACCGCGGCAAAGCCATCCAGGCTAAGCTGTGCATAAATTTCGCGCACCTGTCCCAGCATGTCCTGCTCCAACTCCTCGAAGTGCAGCTCGTGTAAATGTCCTGGCGGAATCAAATCTCGTTCAGCCAGATACGCTTCGTACATCTGCCGGTAACGACGGATGATGGCATCATCCAGATGCACATCGCTGGCAGTTTGCACCCGAATGCGAGCCACCGCAGTGCGATAAAGCTTTTGGGTGGAGCGAAACACCTGGTAGGGATGTCGACTGATGTGGATAAAATGGGCGTCGGGGAACATCTCCAGCAACAAACGAATACGGGCTGTGTGTTGAGGCGATTTCAGCACCAGGCGCTTTTCATGACAGCAAGAGAGCTTCTTCAGAAAGAAAAGAAACGCCTGGCGCCAAGCATCCACCTCAACTTCTGACGCCTCTCGAAATGTGAGGTAGCGGTCGTAAAACTCAGCTCGACGGGGAAACATCCACCCTAACACCGGAGAACTCAAACTGAGCACAGCCAGAGCAAATTCATCCTCACCCGGGCTGTCGTAACCCACCTCCATGTTGTCCATAGGGCGTTTTTCCGTCTCAGCTCCGACAAGTCTTTTTTTTATGATCTCGTCCAGCGAAAGAAAAATGTGAGGAAACGTCACCTGAAACTGATTGGGATAAGCGAATCGATCATCCACAGCCAACAGACTGTGTAGCAGCGTTGTGCCGCTGCGCCAATGTCCCACCACAAAAATGGGAGGACGAACCACAGTTGATTTGATTTTTGAGCCAAAGCGCTTCATCTCTTTTGATCGAAGTCTGGAGTTTCGAATCGACAAAACAGTGGCCAGCATCCATTGATCACGATACGTCCACGAGAGGGCAAAACGATTCGCTCTCACCAGTCGAAGCCAATCGCCTAATGTGAAACCGACCAGGGTATTGATGCCGCTACTCTTATCCGCGTTGGTCATGATGTAATGAATTACTCCTTTTGATGAAATAATGAAAGCTGTCAAGGTTATTCTAGTACTAAGTCAAGTCTGCTTTGAGGGAAGAAGACGGCGGCCGACCCGACAGGCCGACTGAAGTCGGTCTCTATAGGCCTCTGGCCAACGGACGGCCTACGCCGTCCCTTCACCAACCAGAGACGGTCGACGGAGGTCGACCGCTGGCGCAAAGCGCCTGGAGAGTCTGAGTTTACTCGATGGTAAAGGCCACGGCCACAAGAGGTTTTCCATCAAACTACATTTGACTGAGTACTAGTCTATTCCCTGCAAACCATGCAGGGACGAAAAAGCAGAAGGGAAGAGCCCAAAGCCCTTCCCTTCTTGTCAGCGCAAAACGTCGATTTAGCGGAACGGAGGCGAGTACAGCAGGCCGCCATCTTTCCAGGAAGAGTTCATGCCGCGAGGCAGGTTGAAGACGGTATTGGGGCCCAGGTTGCGATCGTAGATCTCAGCATAGTTGCCGACCTGCTTGATGATGTTGTAGGCCCAGTCGTTGTCCAGACCCAACTTGGCGCCCATGTCGCCTTCTACGCCCAACAGCTTGCGAATGTTGGGATCATCGGCGTTCTTCATCTCATCCACATTCTGAGAAGTAATGCCAGACTCCTCGGCCTGGAAGGTGGCGAAGACCATCCACTTGACGATGTCGAACCACTGATCGTCGCCATGACGCACCACAGGACCCAGAGGCTCTTTCGACAGCGTCTCATCCATAATCATGTGATCTTCCGGAGTGGGGAACATAGACTGACGGGCGACCAATCCAGACTTATCGGTGGTGTAGGCGTCGCAGCGGCCATCCAGGTAAGCGCCAGTGGTCTCGTCAGCAGTTTCGAACACCACCGGGGTGTACTCGATGCCGCGAGAAGCCATCTGGTCGGCCAGGTTCAGCTCGGTGGTGGTGCCGGAGCTAACACAGATGGAAGCGCCAGCCAGGTCTTCCAGGGTCTTGATGCCGCTATCCTTGCGCACCATGATGCCCTGGCCATCGTAAAAGGTGGTGGGAGCGAAGTTGGCGCCCAGCTCGGTGTCACGAGTCAGGGTCCAGGTGGTGTTGCGGATAAGCACGTCGATCTCGCCAGCCTGCAGGGCAGTGAAGCGCTGCTTCGCGTTCAGTGGGCGATACTCGACTTTGTCGGGGGAGCCGAAAACGGCCGAGGAGAGGGCTTTGCAGAAATCAATGTCGAAACCAGCGAAGCTGCCATCGGGCTGAAGGAAGCCAAAGCCGGGTACGGCCTGGTTGACGCCGCAGATAATCTTGCCGCGGGCCTTAACGGTGGCCAGAGTGCCTTCGCCTTCCTGCATAGCTGGCTTCTCGGTAGGCTGAGCCGCGGTCTGCTCGGTGGCAGCCGGTGCGGAAGTGGCGGCTGCAGCTTCAGTGGGAGCAGCCGTTTTCTTACCGCCGCAAGCGGCCAACGCCATGGTGGCCAGAAGCACAACTAGGAGCAGAATGAGAAGTTTACGGGACATGGAATTTTCCTCCTTTTTGAGAAAACATTGAAGAAAGGGGAGTGGGAAAAATGGTAACAATTAGACTGCACTCTTTGTAATAGAGATGCAATCTAATAAAACCCAATAAAAGAATACAGAAGGTCTGTAACGACATCAAGGGATTACTTCTTTGTAATCACTTCAATTACCTTACGACCGGTCAATGGTCGAGAAAACAAATAATCTGACGAGAACTGACACAACTCAAAAAGAACTTCTGGTCAACCGTGGTTTCGGCGCATTTTACATTACAAATCTTTTGTCTGCGCGGTATAGTCTAAAAACTTACCATGATGATGGAAATCTGTCAAATGAACCCACCACGAAAAACGAGGTGTTCTTAGATACCCGCCACGCTTGTGTCTGGGGATGGAGCCCTACATGATAAGGCTTTTGGACTATCGTCCGTCGGGTTCCTTCTCCTGCAAGGCAACAACTGAATCAGGGGGAGGGGCTTTGAAGTCGCGACAAATTTGAATTGATGCATCACAATCGGGGTGCGTTTTAATTTCGAGGCAAGTTGTCTAATGATGCACAAGACTGAGTGCATTCGGGCTCTGCAGGCGCCGCCCTCACCTTAGTTTCCTCCCCCGCTCCGAGATGGGCGAGGGAGGAGTTGTGGAAAGGTGTTCAGATAGCGCCCATGGTCGCAGGCCTGAAGCGCTCGACTTGAGCTGGCCAGGACCGCAAAAAAGCGCCCCCATTTTGAGACACACCTTCACAACCGCGCCGCTTCGCTGATTTGAGCCGCTTGGTGGTATAATAGCGTTGCTTTTGGTAGGCCATTGGCAAGTCAACCGCCAAACTTTTTGCAAACTACTTCTCTCAGGACGTGTTTTTCTATATGGAGATATTCTGGTACGGCCTTTCTTGCTTTCGTTTCAAAAGTCGCCAATTGACCATCGTCGCCGATCCCTTTTCGCCCGAAGTGGGACTGACGCACTCCCCTGTGCGGGCGCAGGTTGTCACCATTAGTCATGATGCGCCAGGGCATCATCATCTTAAGGCGGTCAGAGGCTATGAGCACGTTTTCGACGGTCCAGGCGAATATGAGGTGAACGGCGTCTTTATCACCGGCGTCGCCACCTATCATCGCGGCCAGCCAGGCAAGCGGGAACGCAACACCGCTTTCCTGTATGAATTCGACGATCTAAGCATCGGGCATCTGGGCGACCTGGGCGAAATGCTGGATCGTAAACAGATTGAGGCGTTCAACAGTCCCGATGTTTTGATGGTGCCTGTGGGCGGCGGAGACACTCTGGACGCGTCCAAAGCAGTGGAGGTGATCACAGAGCTAGAACCGCGCATTGTGATTCCAATGCACTACGCCCAGCCCGGACTCAAGCTCAAACTCGATCCCCTGGAAAAATTCCTAAAGGAAATGGGAACGGAAACCATGGAGCCAATGCCCAGTTTGAAATTGCGCAGGTCAGATGTAGCGGGCGATGAGACCCGAGTCGTTCTGCTCGAATCGTTGGGCGCGCCTGTCTGACATCGTTGGGGAGAACCTTCGCCTTGCGAGAATACCAAAGCTATCGACTACCCAATGGCCTGACGGTTGTTTATGCTCCCATCTCCTGCGTACGTTCAGTTGCCATCGGAATTTATGTCAAAGTAGGCAGCCGCTACGAACGCCAGGAAGAAGCTGGGACCAGCCACTTTCTCGAGCATATGGTGTTCAAGGGCTGCCAGGGTTGGCCTACGGCTCTGGCGATTGCCAATGCCATCGAGGGACGAGGCGGTTATCTCAACGCATCCACAAGCCAAGAATTCACCACATTCTGGATCAAAATAGGCGCCCGGCATTGGCGGGAAGGTTTGTATCTATTGGCTAGCATGGTGCAAACCCCATTACTGGACCCCGAAGAGATGGAACGAGAGCGAGGGGTGATTTTGGATGAAATCGCCATGTATCGGGATATCCCCGAAGACTTGGTGGCACAATTAAGCAACGAGGCAATGTGGAACGGGCATCCTTTGGGGCGGGAAATTGCCGGAGGGCTGGAAACCGTGTCTACACTTTCACGCACAGCGCTTCAGTCCTTTCATGCTCGCGCCTATCGCCCCGAACGGACTGTGCTCACTCTGGCTGGGAATCTAAACGAACAAGAGATGAAGGACGCCATTGCTGCGGCGTTTGGCGATTGGCAGGGCCGCGGGCGTCCACCACAGATGACGCCCGCGCCCACTGCGCCTGCATCACCCCGTTATCGAATTGTCATGCGCCCCAGTGAACAGGCGCATTTACAGCTGGCCGCGCCCGGACTCCCCCGCCTACATCCACAACGATTTACTCTACGCTTGCTCAATGTGGTCGCTGGCGAGGGAATGAGCTCACGACTCTGGCAACGGCTGCGAGAGACGCAAGGATTGGCTTACAACATCGGGTCCTTTGTTAATGCATTTCACGATGCAGGCGTGTTGGGCGTGTATGGTGGGTGCGACGCCACCCGACTATTCGAGGCGCTCAATGGAATCATGAGCATCTGGAGAGAATTGCAAGAGAGCCCCATCTCGCACGAGGAGCTGGATCGTTTCAAAGATTATCTGCGTGGCCGCACCGAGTTGGCCAGCGAAGATCCAATGGGCGTTGCGGCCTGGTGGGGACAGCAACTTGCCACCGGCGCAGAGCCCCTGATGCTCGATCAGGCACTGGCGCAGATCGACGCCGTCACCCCAGAAGATATCCAACGCCTGGCCCAGGCGCTGTGGCTTCCGCAAAAACTTTCGTTGGCTTATGTGGGCACCCTGGAAAACGAAGAGCTATTGGTCTCCTGGCTGGAAGGGCTGCGCTGAGCACTCCATGTCTTTTGAGCTAATGGAAGGAGTTGAAAGTAAGAAACTTCTTGCAGATAACCTGACCGCACTCTCTTCTGAGTCGTAGCGAGCGCACCAGCATCATTCCCAAAATCGAAATTGATCGATGATGCGGAACCGGCGATGAATCCAGACGCGCAGGAACGTACTTCGTAACGACTGCCAGGTCGATCGCGCCCGCACGAGATCATCTGTGTGCAAAGGATGCGGACTATACTTATCGAATGCATAAAGTTGCGCCAACACGCGCACATCATCCGCTGCTTCAGGAATCGCCCGCCCGAAAATCACGGCCTGCTCCATGGGCGTCAGGCTGGCTCGCTCGGGCACGCCCAAATGCCTTCCCCACCACAAGAGCCGCGCCCACAGACGTTCAATGAAATCCTGGGGCGCTTTTTGTATGCGCGCGCTCAGCTTGCGGTCAGACCTGCGCACCCAGCGCCATAACACCACACCCACTGCCAACAATCCCAACAGCGAAATGGTCAGGATGATCCCCCCTGCGCTGGGAAGGAAACGTCGTAACGAACGGGGGGAAACGCCATGAAAGCCAGTATCGGGCAAATTCTCTTCAGGTTGGGGGATGTTTCGATCGGATTCCTGGTCTTTTGGCCTAGACTCCACGGCAGAGGCTCGCCCACCGTCCTCGGGCGGCGTCACCTCTTCGGAGCGGCGTTCAATCACAGGTTCTGAGGCCGTGGGCTCAAATTGAATCCAACCATAGGTGGGAAAAAACACCTCGACCCAAATATGGGCGTCCTTCTCCAACAGGCGATACTTACCCGTTAGTGGATCATATTCACCCGTGGCGTAACCCTGAACAAGTCGCACAGGAATCCCCAGGGTGCGCAACATGACTGCCATACTGGTGGCGTAATAATCACAATAGCCCTGCTTCTCTTCAAAAAGAAAATAATCTGCTGCATCCTGATCAGGGGCTGGGCCTGGAATTTGATCGTTATAATTATATTGTCGCAGATAAGTCTCGATCGCTTTGGCAACATCATATGGATTATCCAGATCGGCGGCGATTTCTTCTGCCAGATCAAATACACGCCGGGGTACGGAATCGGGCAATTGCAGATATCGCGCTTTGATGGCGGGCGTATAGACCGTGCTATCGTCACGCAATTGCGACTCAGTGGCAAAACTAATCGCACTGGTGACGGTGTAACTCTGACCAGGTTGCAACAAATCATGTGAGAGGATCAACCCCAACTCCGACACGCCGACACGCGCTGCCGTCAACGCCTCCTCGGGCGTCATTTCCAGAGGAATGGCGCGGGCATCCGCTGGCACGCTGACACTCACCGGCATGGGGGCGCCCATCAGCACATTGGTCACCTGACGCATGGTCACCACCTGGGTGATGACCCGACGCGCTGAGAAAGATGGCGTCGGAAAACGATATCCCGTCTCGAGATTGACAGGGACGGTGCTGCGCAGTTCCCAGGTGTGTGAAGTATAAGTATCGAGTATGGTGGCCTGATAGTAACGATTCTGTGAAGTAGCCACCTCCATGACTGGATCATTGGTCATAGAACGCGCACCGCCCAGAGGATGCGATGCGGTGAAAACCACACTCGAAGCTGAGCCGCTCTCTCCATAGTTGAGCGTATTGAATAGCCTGTTCCACTCCGCCTTCACCTGCTTCCAGGAATCTTGCAACGGATGGACCATCTCTTTGTTGTCCCTAGCCATCGTCGTAGGCAAAACCCACGACACCATCACCACCACCAGAATAAACAAAACGCCATCCCGCATCACGTCGAAGCCAATATCAAAAGGAAAATGAATCCCCTGCGCATACCACGCCGACTCCCGCTCAACCAAAGTGACCCGCAACAACAACAGCATGGCTGTGATCAAATAAAAAATGAAATACAGGTTGAGATCGCGCGGGGCGTAATAAAGATTGACCAACATGGCCAACCCTGCCGGCAAGATGGCCTGCCATTTTCGGCGCTCGCGAAAATACATCCAGGTGGCATTGAAGCTGAGAATCCACAACAGAATGGCCAATAGCAAAACAAATACCAAAGCATCGGAACCTGGCTGACCATTCAACGCGTTTTCGAGCCAGTCTAGCGAGCGCTGAATGATCTGATAAGCGGCCTCCTGTTTCGAAATCACCCCTGTGGCAAGATCGGAAAGACCATAAAGAATGGCAGCCGCGCCTGTGACGATTGCATAGACGAAAGTAAAAAAAGAACCAAAATGACTGCTGGCCACCAATGCCCCCGCCACAAACGCCATAACCGTGATTCCAAACAAACGATCCAATCCCGGACTCCATTGGGCGGCATCCAGTGAAAGCGCCAGATTGATGAGCATGAAACCAACAAGCAAATAGTCAATCCAGCGACGCGTGGTCGCCCGGTTCGCCACAGGAACGGAAGGAACGTCTGAAATCGTCGAATAGGGAATCGAGGACATAAAGATTAGCAACTACCGGCGAAACAGCTTGAAAAGGAGCCAGGTGGATATGACAAAAAACGCATAAATGCCCAAAGCCGTCAGAAGAATCGCCAGAAGATGGTATTGCACCACCGATCCGTTCATAATCAGCACATCGCCAGCGCTAGCAAGCCAGGTTTGCACCAAGGGGGCCCCCGGATGAGGATGCAGGGTGAGCGTGTACTGAACACTGCTATTTTCAGCAAGGTTTTGCCAAATATTGGCCTCTTGTTGCCAAATTTCAGCCCGCAACTGATTGAGCGGATCAGATGTATCGAGCATGCCAGCCTGACGCTGCAGCAACAACGACTGCATGCCTGCATCGGCAGAAACGGCCACAAAGCTGACTTGCTCCTGATAGGTTTCTACAGTGCGCCAACGTTCTTCTTCGGCGCTCCATGCCAGCTGCTGTGGCCGCAAAATGGCCTGTAACAACGCCCATTCAGGTTGTGGTGGAATCACATCGGCCAGAGCGGCCTGCCGTTGCAGCAGTTCAGAGGCATCGGCAAAGGGGATTTCAACATGCAGCACTGCGGGCGAGGTCTCCTGCAACTGCACGCTCGCCGCTTCGATGCCCCCAAAAGCCCGAGCCAGTCGCGACATCAACGACGCGTCATGGTCTCGCACGGCGGCATTGATGTTGATAACGCGCAAATGTGGTTCGGTGCGCACTGTCACGTACAGAGAATTGAGACGGGCAAACTCAACGCCCTCAGGCTTGATGATTTCCTCGCCAAACAGTTGAGTCAAAACCCCCCTGGCAGGCGCCGAACCCCGATCTTCGAACACATGTCTGGCCCAATCGATGGCCAATGCCCGGCGTTCGGCCTGAATGTCGAGGCTGTTGGTCAATGCTGGATAGCGCTGAGACAACGTCTCGAATCGCTGAAGATAGGTATGGGCCGCGTCGAAATCACCACGCAAACGCGCCGTAGCCACAAGCAACGCAAAGCCCTTGGCCACCTGCGTCTCAATCATCGAATCGTCGACGCCTTGCTCCAACGCACTCACCAACTCATTGAGCGCCAATCCAGTATAGGTCGTCGCTTCTTCGGGGACGAGTTCAGCGCGGAGTTGATAGAGTCGAGCCAGTGCCAGATAGGAACGGGCATCGTGGGGAGCCAGTTGTTTGGCCATCGCATATGAAGCGACCGCCAAAGGGTAGTAACGATCGAAAATCTCGGGTGCATGCGTGGTCGTCGCCAGCCTGGCATAAATCTCACCCAGATCAGCATAATCCTCAGCCGCATTGCTGGCGACAGCCGCGCGCCGAGCCTCTTGAATCTGCCGCCACAGTGACGGACGAATAAAGCGAAAATCGATGGGCTCAGCAGGATCCTCGACATCATAAGACCAGGTGACAGACTCTGCAGTGAGTTGATAAGGCTCTGGCGTCAACGACATCCAGGATTGTGGATTGGGCGGCTCGGCAAAAGAAATGGTAAATCGCGCGCTTTCCAGGCGTCCTGGCCACATCTGAGCGGTCAGTTCTAGAGGATAACGGAAATGCACGATGGGATTCTCTCCCAACGACGCCGAATAAACCATCACCAGATTGGCGCGTTGGTCGGGCTTCATCGTCACATCGGCAATCCACCACTGTTGATTCCCTGGCTGCTTTTTGATCTCCTCCCCCCCCAACAATAATCGCACCTCGGTGGGTGGCGGCTTAGGAGCCGGATACCCAGGAACCGCCACCCGCAACGTCTGTTCGTGCCCTTTATCGCGATTGTGCAAACGATAATTCAATTGCACCTCCACCGTGGTGGTCGTGCCATCATCATGAAAACTGACGTCAGCCGTCATCGAGAGCAAGATGATTTTATCGGGCGACAATGGCATAAGCGTATAACCGCCCGGATAATCCTCTGGCGATTGGGCGCGACTCGAACCTGACATTATCAGGAGCAACGAAAAAAGGAGCAAAAGCGCCTTGAATCCTTGCATCACATAACGCCTTCTGCTATCCTGAAAGAACTGCCATCTTCTGCGGAAGGAATGATCACTCATGTCGTTGAAGCTACGCTTAATTCTTACCTGGAACATCCGCCCGGGGCGGGAACAAGAATACTCGATGTTTGTCAACGATCGCTTGGCGCCAGGCCTGGTAGAGATCGGGCTGCCGCCACACGATGTCTATTATACGACGTTTGGGCGCGTGCCGCAGATTATGGTCGTGTTGGACGTTCCTGATCCTGACACACTACATCGAGCCATGACATCATCTCAGTGGCAAACGCTGAAACAAGAGTTACTCACATACATCGAAAGCTATCAGGAGAAAATCGTAAAAGCTGATGACGCCGGATATTTCTAAGCCGGCGACAGACGGGCATAGTTGCTCCAAAACAACCATAATTCGGGCATTATACGTCTTTCCCCTTCCAGATGTCCAACACGCTTCCGGCCCAATTCGACACTCCTTTGATTCAACCAGCATCATCGATGAAGCTGGCCCATGCTCGTCATGAAAAATCATCAAGCCTGCCGTCTGAAATCAAGTAGATGAACAACGAAGATTGACAAAGATAGACGATGGCCCGCTTCATCCACCTGCGTCTCTTCGTCTATCTTCGTCTGATGCGTTGGAAGCGTCTCCAAGGTTTATTTCTAATTCATATCATCGACGACTTATACAACTTCTTGTACATGACTGGACTGAGAAAAATATGGAGATTCAGCAACAAACTGCACTCAAGCAACTCGCCGCCCAGCATGCCCTGACCCTGGTGGAGGATGGCATGACGTTGGGCCTGGGAACTGGATCCACGACCGCGTTTTTTGTGCAATACCTGGGGGAAGCGCTACACAAAGGCCGAATCAAGAACATCTGGGGCGTTCCCACTTCTGAAAAAACTGCGGCCCAGGCCCGGGCCTTGGGCATTCCACTGACCACGCTAAACGAAGTCGATTTTCTACACCTGGCAATAGATGGCGCGGATGAGGTCGATCCCAACTTGAATTTAATCAAAGGCCTGGGCAAAGCCATGCTGCGCGAAAAACTGGTGGAAATTCACGCCCGCACATTTTGGGTTATCGTCGACGAAAGCAAACTGGCCCAGCGATTAGGCGAGCATACACCGCTGCCAGTCGAGATCGCTCCATTTGCACATCAGGCCACTGTGCGATGGTTAAACCGTCTCCCGGGCTGTCAAGCACATTTGTGGTTGAAAGAAGAAGGAAAACCCTGGATAACAGACAATGGGCACTACCTTGCATTGTGCCATTTCGCCCAAGGCATCGACGCGCCCGAAGCGCTAGCTCGCGAATTGAACGCCTGGCCCGGCGTGATGGAACATGGACTATTCTTGAACATGGCCAGCGGCGTTATCGTGGCCACACCTGCAGGCGTGCAGACGCTGAAAGCTGACGCATAGTCGACGCGTCGAATCATTCGAAATAGAAGGCGTTTTGTAGGGACAATGACACAAAAATCATAAGCGGAACAGCAGGGGATTGTACTGTTTTTTGGGGAATGCAGTGTATTTTGCGGGAATGTGTTGGAGGAACTGTGAGTGAATAGCGCTTGACTACGCGAATAGTTTTATTTTCCACGCGCATCTCTTCCTATCTTCTCCGAATTGAAACGCGTACATCTACATCAATTTTAATACAAATTTTCAATTTCCGCTGATTTTTGCCATTTTTTAGCCTGATTTTATGGAAATTCACTTGCACCTTTTCCGCGCATCAGCTATAATGTTTGTGTCAGAAAGTGGCAGTATGTGGCAGAAAGTAGCAAACATCCCCCACACAACCCCATGACAACCCCAGTCCCCCCCAGTTCCCCCGCGTTTGGCCTCATGTTCCTTGGCCAATTCGAACGCGGCATCGACAAAAAGGGACGCATTACCCTTCCTGCTTCTTATCGCGAAACACTACAACAGGAAGAAGCTGTTATCACCAGAGGATTGGATCGATGTCTCTTTCTCTTTCCCCGAGATCAATTTGAAGCGCTCCGGGAAAAAATCCGACAAAAAGGCATCTCCGATCCCCGAGCCCGCAAATTCCGACGGCACTTCTTTTCGGGCGCAGTCAATGTCAAACCCGACAGCATGGGACGGATCAACATTCCCTCCTATCTGCGCGACTACGCTGGATTGACAGGTGACGTCATCGTTGCAGGCAATGACACATATGTTGAGATTTGGGACGCTCAACGTTGGAAAGAAGAGCAGCATTCGCTGTATGAAGAAGATGGCATCAGCGCCGAAACCTGGGAAGAACTTGGCATCTAAGCTCTTCTACATTCGTCATCGCTCCACCTTCATCCCACTCAAACAACAGAAAACCTGCAAACTGGCAACTTCGTGACCGCCCCCCAACATCTCCACACTCCCGTTCTGCTGGCAGAAACCTTGCAAGTATTGGCGCCACATCCTCACGGACGTTATATCGACGCCACATTGGGGGGAGGCGGACATGCCGAAGCGATTTTAGAGACATCGTCGCCTGGAGGCCAACTTTTGGGATTGGATGTCGACCCCCGAGCCATCTCCAGAGTCGCACAACGGCTTGCCAGATTCGGCGATCGGGCACTCTTGATCCAATCCAACTTCAGTCACATCGCCGAGGTCGCCAAAGAACATGATTTTGAGCAGGTCGATGGCATTATCTTCGACCTGGGCGTCTCCTCCTATCACCTAGAGGAGGCCATACAAGGATTTAGCTTTAACAAAGAAGGCCCGCTCGATATGCGTATGGACCCCACCGTGGGGCTCAGCGCCGCCGACATCGTTAACACGATGGATGTGGATGAGTTGGCCGACATCCTTTACCGATATGGCGAAGAGCGACGTTCACGACGCATTGCCCGCGCCATCGTCGCCAACCGGCCCATAACGACAACAACGCAACTGGCCGACGTCGTTGTCCGAGCTATTGGACGCAGACCAGGCGCCCGCCTGCACCCAGCCACCCGCACCTTCCAGGCTTTACGCATCTACGTCAACGACGAGCTGAACGCTCTCGAAACCGCGCTTCCCCAAGCCGTAAGTTTGCTCAAACCTGGCGGCATCCTTGCCGTCATCACCTTCCACAGCCTGGAAGACCGTATTGTCAAGCACTATTTCCGTCAGGAAAGCCGCGATTGCATCTGTCCCCCCCATTCCCCCATTTGCACTTGCGGGCATCAAGCTCAAATCAAAGTTGTTCACCGCAAGGGCATGACGCCGTCCCCCGACGAGACCGCCCGTAACCCCCGCAGCCGTAGCGCTCGCTTGCGGGCGGCGTGCAAATTATAGCAGTTTGTCTCGTGCAACGTCGCACGACTGACTGTTTTTACATAGGGGGTTTTGAGTGAAATGGGACATCACTCTGGTTTATTGCTATCTTTGAGAGGAGAAGAGACGATGATCCAACAAAATATCATCGCTTCCACCAGCCAACCTATCGAGATCCACAAAGCTCGGATCCGAAGCCATAATACGATCTTATCCATCATCGTCATCCTGGGCATCACCCTGATCCTCAGCCTCTATGTGTATCAGGCTTCGGCGCTCTATATGACCCGCCTCGCCATTCATAGCAGCGAACAAGACTATGCGCGCCAGCAACGTCTCAACGCCGAGTCGCTCATTCTGCTCGCCCGCACCCAAAGCATGGAGACCATGATCCATCGCGCCCAATCCTCGGGCTATGGGCCTCCAAAAGCAGATCAAATCAAATACGTCAACATTGACAACGGTCAACCCTCTTTTGTCAGGATTCACGAAGTCGCTGCCAGAGAGTAGTTTGCCTAAGGATTGGAGAGCGATGGCGTGCTGTGCATCAAACGCTATCAGGCTCCAATCCTTTTATTTTGATCACCGAACGCCATGAGTCCCCAACACATCTATCAACCCACAACCAGTGACTGGGTTTCGGTTGAAGAGGCCGCGAAACAAAAAAAATACTCCCCGCAAAAGCGCATCAACATCCTGATGTTTCTAATGGGGCTAATCGCGGCTGCCTTGGGCATACAGCTGATCCGGCATCAGCTCTTTGGCGTCACCCCTGAGCAACAAACCGTGATCACACCGCTAAAGCTGCGACCCCGGGGCGCCATCGTTGACGCCAACGGCCACCCTTTGGCGATCCAACGTTTTCGTTACGAAATTGTGGCCTCACCAGGCATTATGGACGCAAAAACCAGAGACTATGCCGCCCAAGAGCTGGCGCCACTCTTGGGCATCTCTAAAGAAGCACTGTGGGCTTTGCTCGAGGAAAACAAAGCCACCGACAAAAACATCACACTCAACGCCGATGTCGTGCCTGAGATTGGCGAAACCATCAAAGCCAAAAACATCACCGGCATCGGCGTTTACATCTATCCGATACGCTTTCATCCTGAAGGTGATCTGGCATCTCATGTGCTGGGATTCGTCTCGGTGGATAATGTCGGGCATTATGGCCTGGAAGAATACTTCGACAACTTCCTGGTGGCCCCCAGCAATGTGATCAAGCCCATGCCAACCCCTCATCTTGAGAAACGCATTGGCGATCTCACCGCCGAAGACTTGCTCCCCAACAGTCCCTTTGCGCCCTCGCTAGTGCGTCGCGATCTCATTCTTACATTGGATCGCACCCTGCAATACCTGGCAGAGACAGAGCTCGAAAAAGGCATTCAGCAATACGAGGCGGAAAGTGGCGTCGTCATCATTCTTGATCCTAAAACCAGCGCCATTCTGGCTCTGGCAGGTTACCCCAATTATAATCCCGACGATGTTACCGAAATCCGCTCTGAAAATGTTTTTGTCAACCCCGCCATCAGCGAGATCTACGAACCAGGTTCGGTTTTCAAGCTCATCACCTTCGCGGCGGCGCTTAACGAAGGCGTCATCACCCCAGAAACGCGCTATAAAGACACCGATAAATTCACCTACTTCCAACAAACCGTCCAGAATTGGGATCGCAAAGGTCGCGGCGAGGTGACCGCCCAACAGGCGTTGGCGGAATCCCTTAATGTGACTACCGCCAAAATCGCCGTTGATACAGGCGCCGAAGCCTTTTATCGCACCGTTTCTCGTTTCGGATTCGGCATCAATACAGGCGTGGAATTGGCCTATGAAGCGGGCGGCATTGTGCACAAGCCCAACACCGCCAACTGGGTGCCCGGATATTTGGCCACCAACTCCTTTGGCCAGGCGATTAGCGTCACCCCCTTGCAAATGGCCAACGCGGTGGCCGCCATTGCCGCAGAAGGCGTTTTGCATCGGCCTCATGTGGTCAAAATGGCCATCAAAGGTGATTCGCTACGCGTGAAAGAGCCCGAACCCGTGAGTCGGGCCATCACGCCCGAAGCGGCGCACACCCTCACGCAAATGATGATTGCTTCGGCCAACCACACCAAAAAGGCGATCATTCCTGGTTACGCCATTGCCGGCAAGACCGGAACCGCCGAAATTCCCGGGTTGGGCGGGTATAAAGAAAGCCGCACCATCACCACCTTCGTGGGATTCTTCCCGGTGGATGATCCTCAATTCTTGATTCTGGTAAAATTAGAGAAACCGAAGACATCGGCCTGGGCGGGCAAAACCGCCGCTCCCATCTTCCGCCGAATCGCCCAGGCCATCATCAATATGTATGGCATTCCTCCTGACGAGATCAGGCTAAGCGCATCACCATGAGCCTCACCCTTACCGACATCTACCTAGGATTAGGCGGTCAGCACATTCACCCTGCGCTGACCGCATTTCCCATTTCTGAATTCGTTATCGATTCACGATTGGCCACGCCCGGCAGTTGTTTCATCGCCTTGCCGGGTGAACACGCGGACGGCCACGATTATATTGCCGACGCTATCGCACATGGCGCTATTGCCATCATCGCCCAACGAGCGCCGCAGGATGTCGAGCTAAAGGTCATCCGCCCTGAAACCGAGGTCGCGCCCACGACACTCACCCCACCGGTGCTATTTCTCACTCCCAACAGTCTGACCGCACTGCAACATTTAGCGACCTATTGGCGGAGCCGTCACACCCCCACCGTGGTGGCGATTACTGGCAGCGTGGGTAAAACCTCCACCAAAGAGTTGACAGCCGCGGTGCTGCGCCAACGTTTTGCCACGCTGTGGACGCCTGGCAACTACAACAATGAGATCGGCCTGCCCCTCTCACTCCTCCAACTGCGCCCCGAACACCGTTACGCCGTACTTGAAATGGGGTTTTATAAGGAAGGAGAAATAAACCGACTCTGCCAGATCGCACACCCGCACCTCGGCGTCATCACCAACATTGGCCCCATTCATCTAGAACGAGCGGGAAGCATGGCGTCGATCTGTCGCGGTAAAGCGGAACTCATCCTGGCGCTTCCGCCCAGCGGCCATGCGATCCTCAACTGGGATGACCCCTGGGTGAGAAAGATGGCCGAAATCAGCCCGGCGCCCGTTTTCAAATATGGGCTTGGCCCAGAAGCGGATCTCTGGGCGGATCAGATTGAAAGCTATGGATTAGCGGGCATCCGCTTTCGTTTTCATTTCCGCCGCACGCCAACCGAAACCGAAATTCTGCATGTCAGTCTGCCGTTGCTAGGACGTCATAGTGTGCATACCGCGCTACGCGCGGCAGCGGTTGGATTGTTATCAGGCCTGAGCTGGGAGGAGATCATCCGAGGTCTGAAAGATGTCGACGCTCGAGTGCGGATCGAGATCGTCCCCGGCTACCATCAAAGCACGATCCTCGATGATACATATAACGCCAGTCCCCCCTCGACCATTGCCGCGCTCAACCTGTTGCAAGAGATGGAAGGTCGACGTATTGCCATTTTGGGCGATATGCTCGAGCTGGGCGATGAGGAGGAAAAGGGCCATCGATTGGTAGGCGCCCGCGCTGCCGAAACCGCGGATATTTTAATCACCGTGGGGCCGCGTTCTCTCTGGATCGTCGAGGGGGCCCAGGCCTTGGGCATGGCGCCAGAAACCATTCACCCCACCGATACGGCGGAAGAAGCCATTGCCGCCGCCAAAACTATCATCCAACCTGGCGATTTCATTCTCATCAAAGGCTCTCGCGCCATGCGCATGGATGAGATCGTTTCCCAACTTACTGCACCGGCGCAGCCCTGATCATCACCCAAAAATCAACACAAACAGTTCATTTATTGTAACGCCCTAATGTGCAACGTTTTTCTGCCGACTCCAGGATAATCAGCTCTTATTTGCCGCCAAATGGACGAACTTGGATGAACCGCGCGTATGGCTTCATCCCTCTCTTCGCATCATTTGGTCGGATGGCCGAGAGGATGATCCATGCAGCAAGAGATGCGTTTGAGCGTAAAAATGTCGCACAGGGGACAATCAACGATATGCTCAACGATGTCGATCTGCCGCCCCTTGTGGGTCCCGCCTATTGTTTTCGGATGCTTTCATGTCTTATCCTTTGACCCTGGCCGCTCTGGCCTTCTTTCTGGCTGTTATTTGGGGTGAGCCCCTGATACGCCTGCTCAAAGCCCACCAATTGGGCCAACGCATTCGCATGGAAGGCCCAAAATCCCATCAGGTAAAAGCGGGCACGCCCACCATGGGTGGCATTTTGTTCATCACGCCCGTGGTGTTTATCAACCTGGGCCTGAATCTGGCCAACCTGATGGGATTCACCCTCATCGGAGAATCGGTGATGGTTCCCGTCTTTGCCTTGCTTTCCTTTGGAGCGCTCGGTTTTATGGACGATCTGGCGGGCATCCGTCGCAAACGGGGCGACGCCCAGGGCATGCTGGCGCGATCGAAGTTCCCCTGGCAGGTGGCGCTGGCCATCATGCTGGTTGCGTTGATGTACTGGCGGCTCGACATCCACAGCATCGCCATCCCCACAATTCCCGATCGCATCGACATCGGTTGGTGGTGGATTCCCATCGCTGTATTCATCATCGTGGGCACAGCCAACGCAGTCAACCTCACCGATGGTCTGGATGGGTTGGCAGGCTCCATTGCCGCGGTCAGTTTTGCATCTTACGGCCTCATTGCCTTTTTGCAAGGGCAGGTGTGGCTGGCGGCATTTACTTTTACGGCGGTGGGCGCCCTTTTTGCTTTTCTCTGGTTCAATGCCTTTCCCGCCCAGCTTTTCATGGGCGATACCGGATCGCTGGCTTTGGGCGCAACGCTGGGCGTAGTCGCCCTGATGACCGGTCAATGGCTGCTGCTGGCCGTCATCGGCTTTCCCTTTGTTATCGAAGCACTTTCGGTCATCATCCAGGTCAGCGTGGCCAAATTGAGCCGACGATTTCTACAGCACGACATACGCGTCTTCAAGATGGCGCCATTACATCATCATTTCGAGCTCAGCGGTTGGGCCGAAAATCATGTCACCCAACGATTTTTCATCATTGGCATTCTCTCCGGCATGATCGGCATCGCACTGGCCCTGGCCTGATTCGTTCCCCATTCCCCATTTCCCATACCCCGTGTCATACGATTTTTCCTCCCAAACCTTGCTCATCGTAGGGCTGGCCCGAGAAGGCCAGGTTGCTGCCCGCTGGCTGGCCCGGCGCGGTGCGCGCGTCATTGCCAGTGATGTACGTGCGCCTCAGAATGACGTAAGGGAGACATTGGAGCATCTGGGAGTAAGCTTGCTCATTGGACCGCAAACGCCTGCGCTGCTGGCGGATATTGACGCCATCGTAGTCAGCCCGGGCGTACCGCAGGATATTCCCCTGCTGCAGCAGGCGCGACAACAGCAGATTCCCATCACTGCCGAACCACGTCTCTTTGCCCAGGGATGCCCTGTTCCCATTACTGGCATCACCGGATCCAGCGGTAAAACCACCACGACGACGCTGGTGGCCCGCATGTTGGAAGCCGCGAACATTCGCACCTGGCTAGGAGGCAACATCGGCGCGCCCCTTCTCGAACACCTTGAGGCCATTGCGCCTCAAGATCGAGTGGTGATGGAACTTTCCAGCTTTCAACTGCTCTACTGGCAGCCAATGGCCCCCTGGCCCCAAGCGCCCGCCCCCTGGAACAGCGCCGAGGCCATCAGTCCCCACATTGCCGCGATCCTGAACATCACGCCAAACCACCTGGATCGACACCCCTCGATGGCGCATTACATGGCCGCGAAAGCCAATATTCTGGCCGCGCAACGCGCTGATGACCTCGTCATTCTCAACCGTGACGATGCCATCGTGGGGCGATGGGCGGCAACCGGACGGGTGGAGATTCCTGCAGGCAAGGGCCAAGCTTTGCGCGACTTTGCCATTCCCGCACAATGCCTTACTTTTGGATTTGACGAGCCAGACCACGGAGATGGAACCTGGCTGCAGGCGGGCCAAATTCACCTGCGGCGAGGAGGACGCGCCCGCCCTATCCTCGATGTCGCCGATATTCATCTGCGTGGGCGTCATAACCTGGCCAACGTGCTGGCCGCGGTGGCCATTGCCGCGGCGGCAGGAGTCGCACCCGCGGCAATGCGCGAGGCGGTGCGCGCCTTTCGCGGGGTGGAACACCGGCTGGAGGAAGTGGCCTGTATCGATAACGTGTTCTGGATAAATGATAGCATCGCTACCGCTCCCGAACGGGCGTTGGCTGCATTGCGAAGTTTCGATGCTCCCATCATCCTGCTGGCGGGCGGACGAGATAAACATCTTCCCTGGAAAGCATGGGCGGAAGAAGTGCAACAGCGGGCGCGTCTTGTCATCGCCTTTGGCGAAGCCATCCCCATTATTCAGCAAGCCCTTTCTGAGCAGCGTCAGGATGCGCTTTTGCAACAAGTGCTCACAGCCGATAATCTTCCCGCTGCAGTGGAACTTGCCGCCCAGCATGCCCGTTCCGGTGAGATCGTTTTGCTTTCTCCTGGCGGAACCAGTTATGACGCTTATCCTGACTTCGCCGCCCGCGGCGAACACTTTCGTGAACTCGTTCTTCACCTATCCCAGGAAATAAGATGAGTCCTTCTAACGCTAAATCAGCGACCAGACATCTCGATCATCAACTGCTTATCCTCATCGTTGCCTTGCTTGGCTTTGGCATTGTCATGCAGTTTAGTGCGTCCTATACGGTGACGCCGGGCGCACCATATCGCTACATCACCCGGCACATCATCTGGGTGGCGGTTGGTCTGGTGGCGATGGTTATGCTTTTGCAAATCGATTACCGCATCTGGGAGAAGTTGGCGATTCCCATCATGGCCGTGGCCCTGGGATTGCTGATCTTCACCTTTTTCACCGCCAATGTGGGCGTGGGCGGCGCCCGCCGGCAGCTTATGCATGGTTCGATTCAGCCTTCAGAGTTGGCCAAGCTGGCGATTTTCATTTACATCGCCGCGTGGCTGGCCTCGAAAGAGAAGAATTTAGATCAAGTCACGCTGGGATTGCTGCCCTTTTCCATTCTTTTGGGCATCTTCATCACAGCGATTTTACTCCAACCCGATATTTCGACATCGGTGTTGATTGCGATCACCGCGGTGGCGATGCTGATCATTGCGGGCGCAGATCTGTTACAGATTGCGATCCTGTTGGGCGTCATTGGATTGGTGTTTGCCGTCGCCATCTTACAACACTCCTATGCAATGGAACGCGTGGCCGAATTCCAGCAATCGTTCATTGCGCCCTGGAGCAGTCCAGATGATCAGGTGCGCAGCGGTTACGAGGCGCTTCATGCTGGCGGACTTTTTGGCAAAGGATTGGGCAACAGCTTTTACAAATTACCCGAAAGCAGGCTGCCAGTTGTACACTCCGATAGCATCTACGCCATTATTGGCGAAGAATTGGGCCTGGCAGGCGCGCTGAGCGTGATTGCAGCCTTTCTCTTTTTGGCTTATCGAGGAACGCGCATCGCCCTCGAAGCCACCGATACGTTCGGCAGATTGCTGGCGTTTGGCATCACTACCTGGATCACCCTTCAGGCTTTCATCAATATCGCTGTGGTTACGGTCACCATTCCCAATACAGGCATTCCCCTGCCTTTCATTTCTTATGGCGGCTCAAGTCTGGTCACCATTCTGGCAGGCCTGGGCATTTTACTCAACATCTCAAAAGACGGGAAATCCCGAATCAGTCTCGATGCGACTTCTTCTCTCAGGCGGCGGAACCGGCGGTCACGTGTATCCTATTCTCACCGTCGTCGCCGCAGCTAAAACGCTCTGGTCACAAACTGCCACAGACGAGCCCCTGGAATTTCTCTATGTGGGCACGTCTGAAGGGGTGGAAGCGAAGCTTGCTCGACGAATGGATCTCGACTTTGCGGCCATCCAGGCAGGTCAGATACGAATTCATAACCCAATCAAATTGGCCCGGAATGCGCTGCGCATGTTTCAGGGCAGTCGCCAGGCCCGACAACTGTTGGATGGCTGGCGCCCTGACGCCGTTTTTGTCACCGGAGGCTATGTGTGCGGCCCTGTCGTATGGGCCGCCAAACGTCGCCAGATCCCAGTGCTCATTTATCTGCCAGATATCACTCCGGGCATAGGAATCAAACGCATGGCGCCTTTTGCCTCGGCCATTGCTGTTTCTTTTCCTGAAGTGGCCAGCCATTTTCAGGCGCATACGGTGCAGATTTACGATACCGGTTATCCGGTGCGAGCCGCCCTGCGGCAACGCAGCATGAGCCGCCCAGAGGCCCGCACAGCCATGAATCTTGACCCCAATTTGTTCACACTGCTGGTGTTCGGCGGTTCGCGCGGCGCCCGGGCCATCAATCAGACCTTGGCCGCCATATTGCCGCAACTCCTCGACGAGATGCAGGTCATTCACATCAGCGGTGAGCTGGATTATGAACAGGCGCAAGCCCGAACGCCTCAGCTCCGTCCCAAACAGCGTTCGCGCTATCATCTGCACCCCTATTTGCACGAAGATATGATCGCCGCGCTCCACGCCGCCGATCTCGTGGTGGCGAGAGCGGGAGCCTCCACCCTGGGAGAATTCCCGGCGATGGCGCTGCCAGCCATCCTCGTCCCCCTGCCCATCTCGGGCGGCCACCAGCGCCACAACGCCCAGTATCTGACCCAACGCGGGGCCGCGGTCATTGTCGAAAACGACGCCCTGGCCCAAGAACTGCTGCCAACCATCCTTGACCTCCGACATGATTCGGATAAACTGATCGCGATGAGCCGACACAGTGCGGCGCTTGCCCGCCCTCAAGCGGCCCAAGACATCGCACAAATTTTACTCAACCTGACAGACAATGATCATGAATGGACACGCAACTGACATCCAGGCCAACATCCTTTTCTGGATCATCATTGCCGTGTTTGCCTGGCAAGGTTATCAGCGCGGGATATGGTCGGAACTCACCAAACTGGCATTCATCATTGCTGGATTTATGTTGGGATCGCCAGAATATCTGGGCAAGATGCTGGTGAAGGCGATCAATGGATTTTATCTGGCGTTCCAATTTCTCATTCATGGCGGCCTGGAAGCCATTATCACCGGCCATTTCGACGCGGAAACGCTTGCCACAATCTTCAAAGAAATCGCGGATATTCCTAAACCCATCTCCAAAGACAACTTCGAACTGGCGCTATTCTTGGTGATGCTTTTTCTCATCGGCATCGGCTATCTGGTTTCAAAATTATTCAAAAAAGACAAGATGCCAGGGTTAGGAATGGTGGTCGGAGCCATCAATGGGTATTTGCTTGCCATGATCTTCCTGCCCTTGCTGCCAGATAAAGCGCCTTTCGCTTTTACCGATATGAGTCCGGCGGGCATCATCAAGCAAATCATGGCGCTGATAGGATATGTCATCGACATGATTCTAAAAGGCATTCTTGGCCTGTTCCACTTCCTGCTCGACGTCTTCGGGGCCTGGACTATCCCACTCTTACTCTTCATCATCATTATCATTACGCTCAGTAGTTTGACGCAGAGCAAGAAAAAGAGCAGCAGCCAATCCAGCTCTGGAGGCTCGGGAGGAGGAAGCTAACCATGGGGCCTTTCGAATACCTGTGGCTGACCGTTTTTCTTATTTTCGTTTTCATCGCTTTTGTGCGCGGATACCACCGCGAACTGGGCACAACCACCCTCATTTTCGTGGCGCTTTTTTTGCTGACCTACCTGGCGGTTCCGCGCGTGCCCGGATTGATCAATGAAATTTATCGAAAAATTTTCCACACCGCCATGCCCAAACGCCAAATGCAACATCTCATGGCGTCGGGGCTTAGTCTGACCTTCATCGCCATCATTTTTGCCTCGTATGCTGGCGAAACCTTTGCCTTCAAAGGGAAGCCAGTGAAGGGCGTTCGCGGTATCCTTTATAATCTGATGGTTGGCTCGGTCAACGGTTATCTTATTGCCGGAACGCTCTGGTATTTTCAAGACTATTATGAATATCCCATCACCGATTTTGGTTTATTGCAACTCCCACTGACGCATTTGGGAGAAACCATTGCTGGTTATCTCCCTCCCTATGTCATTCCTCCGGTCTTTTGGGCGATCTTGGTGGGCGTCATGCTCATCTTCAGAGTTAGAAAGTAACCATGACAAACTGGCCCGCTCTTTTCACCCTTCCTAAAGAACGCCGTAACCGTCATCGCATCCATCTGGTGGGCATTGGCGGCACCGGACTCGCGCCCATAGCCAAGGTGTTGCTACAACTCGGATTTCAGGTTAGCGGCAGCGACCGGGAGCACAATGAACGCATAGAGGCCCTGGCCGTGCTCGGCGCCCGTACATTCGTTGGGCACGATGCCTCCCAGCTTCTCAGCCCCACTACACCTCAGCGCCCCGACGTTCTGCTCATCTCCTCGGCCGTGCCAGAAGACAACCCCGAAGTGCAGCAGGCCCGGGCCTGGAAACTCCCGGTGATCAAACGCACAGACATCTTGGGCCCACTGACCGCCGAGCGGCAAGTGATCGCGGTGGCGGGCACGCATGGCAAAACCACCACTACCGCGATGATCGCTCATATGCTTACCCAGGCTGGACGCACCCCAGGCTATATCATAGGCAGCGAGATTCCTGGGCTGGGCTTTAGCGATGCCGGAGAGGAGCCGCTGTTCATCATCGAGGCCGATGAATATGACTATATGTTCCTGGGCCTGCATCCCTGGTGGTTGGTTTTGACCAATCTGGATTGGGATCATCCCGATATGTTCCCAACCCCCGAAAGCTACCAGGACGCCTTCCGGCGGCTATTGACGCAAATAAGACAAGATGGCGCCGTCATCTATTGTCGCGATGACCGCACGTTACGCGAATGGGAGCACGAGGGTTTGCTCAAGTCCGGACGTAGCTATGGCAGCTTTCGCGGGGCAGACGCCCGGGCCGAAGACATCGAACTCAGCCCAGATGGAGCGCGTTATCGTCTGACGATGCATGGGCGCGAATACGTTGTCAGGCTAGCGATTCCTGGTGTTCATAATATTCTAAACAGTATGGCAGCTTTACTTGCCGTCCAAACGGCGGGCCTGAGCATCGACGAAGCGATACCGCACCTGTACACTTATCAAGGCGCCGCCCGTCGCTTCGAGCGCAAAGGCGAAGCCCGTGGCGTTCTAATCATTGATGATTACGCCCATCACCCCGCCGAAATACGCAGCACATTACAGGCCGCACGCTCCGCCTATCCTGATCGGGAAATCTGGGCCGTATACCAGCCTCACACCTATAGCCGCACCCGCACCTTTCTCGATCAGTTCAACGGCGCGTTTAGTTTCGCCGATCATTTAATCATCACCGACATTTATCCCGCCCGCGAAACGCCCGACCCAGCCATTACTCCTGAGCTGGTGGTGGCGGCCAGCCACCATGAGCAGGCGCAAGCCATCCATACGCTGGATGATGCAGCTCGATTTTTGCTGCAAATGCTGAAGCCCAACAGTTTGGTCATCATTCTCAGTGCGGGCACAGGCACCCGGTTGGGTCCCATGCTGCTGAAAGGGTTGGCAGAATCCTGATTCTCATGCTGACACCAGAATCCCTGGCCCGACTCAACGCCCTGGGTCGAGAGGGGCTCCGGCGGCATGTCCCCCTCGCCCCATACACCAGCTTCCGCATTGGCGGCCCGGCAGAGTACTTGCTCGTTATCCATCGTCTCGATCACCTTACCGCGGCGCTCTCAGCACTCCACCAAGCGCAGACGTCCTTCCTACTGCTGGGCGGCGGCTCCAATGTGCTCATCAGTGATGCGGGCGTTCCCGGATTGACGATCATCAACCAGTGCAAATCGATAAGCTGGCCAGAACATTCACAACACAAAGAACAAATTATGAGCGTCACCGTCGAGTCAGGTGCGCCGTTGGCCGGTTTCGCACGCGAAAGCATCCATCGCGGCTTTGCCAATCTGAGCTGGGCGGTCAGTATTCCTGGTTCGGTGGGCGGCGCCATCGTGGGCAATGCTGGAGCGCATGGCGGCGATATCGCCAAATCACTCCTGCGTGTTCAGGTCTGGAGAGCCGGCCGCACCGAAGTTTGGCCCGCCGCAGAGCTGGCATTTACCTACCGTGGCAGTCGCCTGAAACGCCCGAGCGATACAGCTTCGTCGGTGGTGGTCATCCTCTCCGCCACATTTCGGTTGGAGCCTGACGAAGGTGGGCGGGCGCAGGAGCAGGCGCGGGCGTTTCTGCAACATCGCCGTCGCACTCAACCTACTGAAAAAAGCGCAGGCTCCATCTTCAAGAACCCGCCGGGCGATTATGCCGGCAGGCTCATCGATTTAGCCGGGTTAAAGGGCTATTGCATCGGTGATGCCTGCATCAGCGAAAAACATGCCAATTTCATCATCAACCGCGGTGGGGCCAGCGCCGCCGATGTCATGCGATTGATGAACCTGGCCCGTCAAGTGGTGTGGCGTCGATTCGGTCTCTTACTCGAACCTGAGATCGTTCCGATCGGCGATTGGTCGCAAGGCCCGTCACTGATAGATCCGCGTAAGCCCAACCGTAATCTTTTTCCGTCTCAATCATGACCTCATCCAAAACCACTGTTGGCATTCTTTTTGGCGGTCAATCTGGCGAGCACGATGTCAGCCTAATGAGCGTGCAATCGGTATTGGCCGCCATCGATCACGAACGCTACGATATCGTTCTGATGGGCATTGATAAGAACGGGCGGTGGTTGTTCGATCACCCCTTAGAACGCTTACTTGCAGGCGAAAGCGCCCCAGCCAACGCCCCCCGCTGGCCCGATCACGCTCATCTTGCGGGCGTGGACATCATCTTCCCTGTGTTGCACGGCCCATTTGGCGAGGATGGCGTTGTGCAAGGTTTCTTCGAATTGGCCGGGATTCCTTATGTGGGCAATGGCGTGCTTGCGTCGGCGTTGGCGATGAATAAGGCGGTCGCGAAACGGTTGTTTTCCGCCTACGGGCTAACGCAAACTCCCTGGCAAAGTCTCACGCGAACACAATTGCTCAAAGCGCCCGAATATGTCATTGCCCGCCTGGAAGGGATGTTGGCGTATCCCATGTTCACCAAGCCAGCCAATCTTGGCTCCAGTGTGGGCATCCGCAAGGCGAATGATCGACGCGAGCTGCTGTCGGGACTTCGCGAAGCAGCCGACTATGATATAATCATTGTTGTGGAACAGGCTGTATCCCATGTGCGAGAAATTGAGGTCTCGGTGATGGGAAATGAAAACCCACAGGCGTCTCTGCCGGGAGAAATTATTCCGAGCAATGAATTTTATGATTACGAAGCCAAATATCTCAGTGGCAGCAGTGAAGAACGCATCCCCGCCCCAATTTCAGACCAGCTAACCTTCCAGGCGCAAAAGATGGCCATCATGGCGTTTCGGGCTATCCAAGGCAGCGGCCTGGCCCGGGTCGATTTTTTACTCAATGACGCCACAGGGACACTATTCTTGAATGAAATCAACACCATGCCCGGATTCACCAACATCAGCATGTTCCCAAAACTTTGGGAAGCAAGCGGAATCCCTTACACTGAGTTGATCCATCGACTTATTCAACTTGGATTCGAGCGTCACTATCGACAACACGCACGACGTTCCCCATCATAAACTGCGGATATGAGTATGACCAGGAAAGGAACGAGAAAGAAAAAGCGCTTTCGCGCCACAAGTTTGCCCGTGCTTTCGCCCAAGACCTTGCAAAAGGGCAGAAGCAGAACCCAGCAAAAGCGCACGCGTACACACAAGAAAAAAGAGAGCGCGCTGAAAAGTTTGAGTCGATCGTGGGGTTTTTCCCACTACATCGCGCTGATGCTTATTGCCTCCAGCATATCCGCACTGGTTTTCTTATTTACTGACGCCACGTTTCGCACCGGTGCGCCGCAGGTAGAGGGTAACCACTATCTGGACGCTCAACAGATTTTGCAGCAGGCGCATCTGGATGGAGTAAACATTTATCTTATCGATCCGGCGGAAGCGTCACGCAAGCTTGTCACCTTTATGCCTCAAATCGAGAAAGTGAGCGTGCGGTTAGGGCTTCCCGACCGCGTCCTCATCCAGGTCGTCGAGCGTGAACCTGTTTTGACCTATAGCCAGGGTGAACATCGTCTTTGGGCTGATGCAGAAGGCTTTCTCTTTCCCATGACCACCGAGTTGGATACGCTTCCCAAGTTGCTCGATGAAGATGGTTCGGCCAGTGTTGACGGCAGCCACTTGAATCCGGGCGTGTGGCAGGGCATTCAAGAAATTGCGGCCAGCATTTCCGGAATCGATACATTTTATTACCGAGATATTTACGGTCTATTTTTCATCAGCCCAGAAGGTTGGCGCGTCTATTTAGGCGATGGCGATAACATGCAACATAAACTTGCCATGTGGCAAACAATCCGCCAACAATTGTTGCAAGAAAACCGCACCATCAAAGCGGTCGACCTACGCTACGATCGCGTGTACATCCAATAACAATATTACTCAATGTGCAACTTTTTTGGCGCACCAACGGACTGATCATGCATCTTCCGCTGAACAAGCCGATGAGCATGGACGAAAAGTGACCAATGTGGACGAAATCAGCCTCATTCTTCACCCTGTCGTCTATTTGTGAGACAGCGGATCGAAGCATCAAAGCCTGCTTTTTTGAACAGCAAAGTTGCACATCAGATACAGTATCGTATTCGTTCGCCTCATCCAGATGATTGTGACTCAGTATGATTTTATTGGATTCACACTCCTGGAAGGGGGCTGAATCGCCCATCGTCCAGAGGCGGCAACGATTGCTCCCCAGAGATTCCAATAGAACAATGATGGTTTAGCAACCTGACACAACTTTCAGTAGATCACGATTTGCCATGATGCGCAGAGCCGGATCCGTGATCCGGCGGTGATTCGAGCGTCAAATCCGCCGGATTGCGATTCTGGCGGGACACATACTCTCGCAATCGTGATCTACTGAATGTCATGCCCAATGGCCCACCGATTGAAATCAGGACTGAGGACCTCCGGCCGCCTGTCAGTCTGTGCCGACAGCCCTTCTTTCAAAAAATCGCGGCTGGGAGCACCGTCCCCGCAGGGGGACGGGCGGCGACGGCCGTCCGACAGGCCGACTGAAGTCGGTCTCTAT
>CAZYSY010000013.1:0-15760 GCA_964650295.1 uncultured Caldilineales bacterium
GGGCATGATTATTTTCTTGCTGCCCCTGTACCGCTGCTTTGTCTCGAAAGTGGCTCCCAAGGGCTTTGGCGCAGTAGGTGTTGGCGGCATGCTTATTGGTATTGGCGGCATGGCCCTGGCTTTCCTCAAGGCAGGCAAACCACTGTTCGGCTTTATGACCGAGGAGGTCATCCTAGCAATCCTGGCCCCGTTGCTGCTGCTTATGACTCTGGCTTACACCTGGGGTTTTGTCAAAGACATTAAAGCCAGTGAGACTAAGTAGTGACATGAAATTCCCGGAATCTTGCTGCCAGTCCGGGAATTTTTTCGTTATCAGCCAAGGAATTTGCAATTTTATAAAGACTTTTCATATTGCAAATGATAAGATAAAGTAATGTATCATACTTATTTTTGGTGCACAATTATGCCAGGACAGTAATGATCCATTATCTCTTGTTCTCTTTATCTTTTTCCCATCATCGGAGGTTGAAAATGAAAAATTCATCCCGGCTGGCACAGGCAATCATCGCACTTCTTTCAGGTCTTTTTGCCATCTTCATTAACCCGGGGATGGTAGACAAAACTGTCAACATGTTTCTGATGGGCATGACTAAAAAGGGCACAGTTCCCATGGGGGCTGTACCGGCTCTGCGTCTGTTCGTTAGCTTTACCTGGCGTGGCGTTGAGGTTTTTGCAGGCATTGCTCTACTCTTCGCCGCGTATGGCTTCTTGAAAGAGAAAAAATGGGCATTTCCTCTGGCGTTGGTTAGTCTAGCCACCATGCCCATTGGCAGTTTTTACACCAGTAGCTTTGCAGGATACATGGTCCGAAAGCATGCCTACGCCCCATCGTTTACCGCATTCATTGTCGGCCTCGTTGCATTCTGGTTACTGATTATCCTTGAAAAACGCGGTAAAGAGATGTGGGGAATGTTTGTTCCTCTCACGCTGCTGGGCATGATTGGCACGCAGGCATTTGCATTTTCCGAGCATGGTTTACGCGGCATCTTCCAGAATGGCGGCATACAGGCGGGCCTGACAACTTCCATCACAGACCCATCCGTGGGCATTCTGCGCTATTCCGGTCCAATTATGGCTATGGTTTTGGTCACGCTTTTCATCGCTATCTACCAAATTGCCGCCCAGAAAGAATTAGGTTGGTGGTTGGCTATGTTGGCGGGCCTAGGGATGGCTATTGCAGCGATTCCGGTACACTTCGCCCGTCCCAAGGCATCCTTCTCTTTGGCTGGCTCCAGCGCTTTTGCCGAAGGACAGGCGGTCAAGGCTGCTGGTAATCCCTCCATTTTTACATCTGTTTATTTCCTGGGGGGCATGTTGGGAATTTTGCTTGTCATCGTTTTGCTAATTCCATTCTTTAGGGATCAGCTGAAGGCTGGAGAAGATTAATTCGCAACCATTTCGCTATTAGGTATTAATGAGACTGCCGATCTGTTGTGGAAGACGTTGTTGTGTCTTTAATCAGATCGGCTACTCGGCTTACCCATCCCATTTTATTTTATTGGAGTGTTTTATATGCAAGCACTAAAAAAACGTCTTACCTATCTTTTCCTCTCCACCAGAGGATTGGTGTTGGTGGCCATTGCCACGGTGGCGTTGATTACCGCCATTTGGGGCACACTCTCCGGTCCAATGGTGGAGTGGGGCGTGCGTGACATCACCGTTAAGGTGTTGGGCATGAAGATGGTGCAGGCGGAACGCGAAGGTCGTGTCATCATGCTCTATCACACCATCGCCATGACTATCATTGCCATCGAGGTGTACTTCATCACTGATATTATCCGCATGAAGCGCATCTATCAGGTGATGATCAATGGTATTATCACGGTTGGGTATATGACAGCAGTTCTCTTCGGCCTGGGTTTCGCCTACTTTGGCCACAACTTTGCCTACCACGGCCTCTTTCTGGTAGGACAATCCCTTATTTTCTTTGCCGGAATTTTACTTCTGGTGGCGCTATGGCCCTGGAGCAAAGAGTATCGTCTCCCGGCAGATTCTCCCTACGCCCACACCAAAGGCGGCGTAGACCTGGAACGGTTGGCTTTCTTCACCATGGCTCTGGCAACCCTGCTTTCCGCCATGTGGGGGGCGGTCACCGGATCTTACTGGTCCAATGGTCACGAGACTTTCCTGGCCGAAGATTTGATTCGCATTCCGCACAAAACTGCGCTGGAACATGCCATTATCGGTCACTTGCACATTATGCTCTCCTTGGTGGCTGTGGGCATCACGCTGATTGTTGGCCGATGGATGGACTTCAAGGGGAAGTTGCATTATTGGGCCATGTGGACCATGATTTTTGGATCGGTCGTTCTTACCGCCGGCGCTCTTTCCATCGTGTGGCTGGAATGGGCACACTCGATTATTTATGTGGGAGCGGTTTTCGTCATGTTCGCAGCGCTGCTTTACGTCATCTACTCATGGGATAAGCTTATTCATGATCGTATCGAAGAGCTGGGTATCGAAAAGCCTTCTTTTTGGCAAAAGCTCAAAGCGCTGCTGCATGATCCGCTGAAATTTGGCTCGGGCTGGCAGATGGTGTTTATGAACTTCACCGTCAGCGGTGTGGGCATCTTCATGGCCATCAAGCTGGAAGACATCTTCCGCGTGTGGACACAACGTGAAGAGCGTATCACCCTGACCGGGCACTGGCACATTTTGGCAGCGCTCATTGCTACCATCATCCTGTTTTACTACATGGACATGTCGGGCCTGAAGGGCAAATTCCGCAAGATTGCGGGCTGGACCATCATCATTGGCTCAGATATCGCCTTTGCTGGCGCAACGATATTTTCCATGAAGCGCCTGGCAGTGGATGCCGTGCATCAACAACCAGTTGTCAATACCACTATGCTTTCCATCGATATGGGACTGGGGGCGGTTTTGATCTTACTGGGTATATTCATGATCTGGCGCCTGATCGATCTCTTCTCCACAGATGGCGTGTGGCACCGCGAATTTGTAGATGAAAAAGAACGCGTCGCCAAACAAGAACTGGACGAACAAAAACGCAAATTGGCAGAATTACAAGCTGCTCTGAAGGAGGTGTCGGAATGAAACGTATCATCTTCATTGCACTTTTGTTGATGTTAGTGGTGACAAGATGTGGTTCTCCCCCTGCCGGCTCCATTTCCCTGCCTAAAATCGATACGGGTGTGGACGCCAATGCCTGGGTCACCGTACCTGCTGGGGCATATCCTTCAGGGTTACATGATCACATGACACCCATGGATTACGATTACGAAATCATGGTTACCGATGTAACAGTAGAGCAATACACCAACTTCCTCAATGATGCCCTCGCCGCCAATGCCATCACTATAGGTGTCATTGACGTTGATGCCGGTTATAACGTGGACGATGATGAGTTGGTGGCTCTACGTCAGGTTGAAGGCGTGGGTGGCGAGTATCCCGGCGATCCTTATGATGCCCATAAGCATGAAATGAAAATTTTGCCGGGAACCAAACTATACACGCCTTTGAAAGGGGATGGTATACACATCTCCTTCGATGGCTCCCAATTCACCTACAACCCCGAATATGCCAATCATCCTATGACCATGGTCTCCTGGTTTGGGGCCAACGCCTATTGCCAGTTCTATAATTGGCGCTTGCCGTTAGATAAAGAGTGGGAGAAGGCTGCTCGCGGCACCGAGGTGAATGCAGAGGGACATGGCCGTCCCTTCCCCTGGGGTGAAGAAATTCATCCTAATAGCGCCAATTATTATGCTTCCTTCGATCCAATGGAAGATGCACTTGGCAAATTGGGCAGCACAACGCCTGTCGGTTTCTATAATGGCAAGAACTACAACGGTTACCAGACTGAAGATGCAGCTAGCCCTTATGGTCTTTACGACATGGCTGGCAATGTCTGGCAATGGGTGGGGGACGACTTTCCCGACATGCACTATCGCTACCTGCGTGGCGGTAGCTACTACTCATACGAGGTAGACCTGCGTGTGTGGAAGATAAATAGCTCCGGCCCCGAGACCTACGAGCCTGACATTGGCTTTCGCTGCGCCAGAGACTAAGTCTGTATCCACAGCTGAGGGGTCCGGATTAGACTTGCGAAAGGACTCCACCCTCTTTGTGGTTTACCACTAGGTCCGGCCCCCTTGGTTCCCTATTTTCTCTGGAGCGCGTCATGGAAATTGTCAAAACAAAACTTCGCATCTATTTGCAGTTAATCAAAAGCCTGCAAACCGCTTTGTTGCTAATCACCGGAGTCGCGGGTTTTATGAGCACCCGGTGTCCCGTCCTCAACTGGCAAACTACTCTAGCGGTGATTGGCAGCCTGTTCCTGGCCATCAGCGGCAGCACCATCCTGAATATGTGGTATGATCGAGATATCGATGCTAAGATGGAGCGTACGCAGAAACGGCCCTTACCTTCGGGACAGGTCTCGCCCCGCGAGGTTCTATTGTTGGGATTGCTGACCGCAGGCGGGGGAGTGGGTTGGGCCTTGGCTTTGGATTGGCTCTACGGCCTGGTGGTATTTGCGGGACTCTTCTTTGATGTAGTGGTTTATACCATTTTGCTTAAGCGACGCACCCCTTGGAGTATCGTTTGGGGAGGAGTTTCAGGCGGGATGCCGGTTTTGGCCGGGCGAACTCTAGGTGCAGGTCACATCGAATGGATAGGCGTTGTTCTGGCCCTAGCCATTCTGTTCTGGATTCCAACTCACATCCTCACTTTTAGTATGCGCTATCGGGAGGATTACGCCCGCGCGGGCGTGCCCACCTTCCCATCAGTCTACGGAGATCGAGTTACTCAAATCATTATCGCATTCTCCAGCGTGGTGGCTTCGTTACTGATGATTGTCGCCGCATCTGGCATTGGCCTCACCACGGGCTATCTGCGCTTGATGATTGTCCTTTCGGTCGGCATGTTGCTTTTGGCCATTGGCAGCGCCACGCGACCTTCGGAACGCACCAATTTCGGATTATTCAAATATGCTTCACTCTATATGCTCGGAGCCATGACGCTGCTTATGCTCGTCGTCTAAAGGAGGCGACTTCATGAAAAAGATGTCTGTACTGGATCGTATTTTACTGCTGCTCACTGGACTTTTGGCCGCATACCAAATAGTTGCTGGCGTGGATGGCGCATCGGAACTTTCTTTATGGGCGTATACTGTCGCGTTCGGCGTTTTGTTGGTGGCAGGCCTGTTACTTATCATCATGGGCTTCGAGGTGCTGGAAAGCCCCTTCGTCATCATTGTCTCCACCCTCATCCCCCTGAGCTTGTCTCTGGGCCTGGTAAACGAATACTGGCATGGTATATACGTTCTTTATACCATTTTCGTAGTCATTGGCTTTTTGGCCATCGCCTATACCCGTTTGGGCAGCAATGTTTCCAAGGGTGCTGCCACCGTAATCCTGGTAATAGTGCATGGAATAGCAGGTTTAGTCATCTTCCTCCTTCCCATCATCCTAGCGGCCCAAGGAAACTTACCGGGAGGATTCGCGCTGGTAGGTGTTGGCGGGGCCTTGATCGGCGTCGGTGGCCTGCTGCTGGCCTTCCTCAAGGCTGGCAAGCCTATTCTACCGCAGAAAACCATCCTTACCGTCTTACCAGGGCTGCTGCTGCTCATGACCGTAGCCTTTGTCATCGGATTCGCCGCCGTTTAAGGAGAAACCTATCATGCAGCGATTATTCTTCAGCCTAGGAGCCTGGTTGGCGGGCATATCAGTGGCCATGGGAGCCTATGGCGCTCACGGCGCAACTCACTACATGAACGAAGACCAACTGCGCTGGATTGCCAAAGCGGTTCGTTACCAGATGTATCATGCCATCGCCCTGATTTTTGTGGCACTAGCTCTGATGCACTGGGCCAAACAGGCCAAATTGCTCACAGCTTCGGGCTGGCTCTTTGTAGTAGGCACCGTCCTTTTTGCGGGCAGCTTATATCTCATGGCCTTCACAGGCATCGACCTGGGCTACGTAACGCCCGCGGGCGGCGTGGCCTACATGCTGGGCTGGATCGTCCTGGCCGAGGCCGCCCGACGAGGTTAACCACTCCTGACAACAACACCCCAGGGATGAGTGTTACAGCTCATCCCTTTTTTACTTTCCAAGCACAGCATTCTGCGGCTAAGACGGATACTACATCTCACACAAAATGACCAAGCCACAAAGGATGATCAGTGCCCTTTAATGGTTCGCTCTGGGTGGCTGTGAATAGATGCTTTCCTTACCGGCCAGTCAGCCTCAGGAAGCATTTTGCCGAGCCGAGCCCGCTTAATCTGTCTAACCCTCTGCATGTATAAAGAAGCCAAACTTCCCCGATGCAGCCCCTCCAGCATCATACGCGGAATACCGCAACAAGCTAAGCAGCGCCTCAAAACCCAATCCATTGCGGATAACATGATCCACGTGCGCCTCAACTTTATCGAGATCATCGAGACACATGCCGATGATCGTCTTCATCTCGCCCCGCAAAAACACATCGCCATGGCCCTGCACCATATCCTCCAGCAATGAAACCTTGGCCCAGGCATTGAGCGTTCATCACAAATTATTGATATTTCATGAACATAATATGAAACCTGCATCGTGGCGTCGCCAGCAAAAAGCACCCTTCTTCTTTGTAATAAACACAAATCACATCGGGAGCATGGCCCGGCGATTGCCACATAATAAACTAAAGGAGTGGGGCTAAGGAGGTCTCTGTCATGACGTTTGACACAGGGCGTTTGACAAAATCATGCAAAGACGATGTCCCCTTGGCAGCGTACATGACAGTGACGTTGGCAGTTACAGAGAAATTATCCTCGCGTTCTACTCCGAATGCGCACCCCGCGAGGCGTAGCTACGACCAACAAACCCGATAACGATGGCAGATCATAAGAGACCATGACCTGCTTCATCAATTCAATATGCCGTCCTCATCAGGACGCAACAAGAGTACGCCCGCATGTGTTCCGGGCGGAAAGGTGCGTATATTCCCAAATCCCTTGTCCGCGGTCACAAGAAAACGTCCTTCGGCCTGCACCACGCACCACAGATCAGGGGCTTTCCAGCCTTTCAATCCCTCTTCCAGCACCGTATCAGCTTCGTAGCCGGCCTGACGCAACAACACTGCGGCCGCCAGTGGCAGACCCTCATCCACCTTGATGCGCTATGTCAGCCTCCTCTATGCGGCCAGGGGAATGAGGAGATCGTCGTGAAGCATATCCGCAGCATAGGCAAGCGCAGCCAGGATATCCTCGCGGGTGAGTTGAGGATATTCAGCTATGATTTCCTCGGGCGTCATGCCGTCGGCCAGGCTGCCGATGATGATCTTGACGGGGATCCGAGTGCCCTTGATGCAGGGATCGCCGTGATGTAGATCGGACGACACCTCGATGTGGTCTTGCCAACGTGTGCGATTTGCGCTCATAAGCCTGTCAAAAAGAAGTGAAGAAGATGGAGTTATTTTAGCATAGGATGTCGGGGGACAGAAACGACCTATTTGAGAAGATGCGTTTCAAAATGGGGGCCAGCACCACCAACCCGCCGGATTGATGAACCCGGCTCCGGAGCGGAGCTCCCCAGGGCGGATTCGCAATCTGCCCGGCAAAACAGAAAAGCGCCCAACATTGAACCACGCCCAGACAATGGGTGCGGTTCAACATAGATGCATTCACTCGATGTAGACCGACTGATGTTGTCAGGCCAGCGAGTCACAGACTCGCATGTGCACATTTTTGCTCTCCAGCCGGAACTGTGACCCGACGACATGGATAAACTGCCCCGAAATTGAAACACACCCGCCAGTAATTCCCAATTTATCGCTGCTCAAATCCCTCTCCCCTCGCCTCGCTTGCCGCCTTGCAGGGAAAGGAATCCGACGATGGCCCAAAAGCTGTATCCATAGAAGGACCAGGGAGTAGATGAGAACATCCAAAATCGACGATTCTTGGCCGATTCTTCTTAAGTAGTCGAAGAATGATGCCGATTTCGTCCACTTTGGTCACTTTTCGTCCATGTTCGTCAGCTTGTACAGCGGAAGGTGCTTGATAAGTCAGCTGATGCGCCCCAAAAAGTTGCACATTGGGTTAAATTTACATTGTTCGGTAGTGGTTATTTTTGACTGATGTCTGCATTCCGGCTCGTTGCCATGGCGCGCGCTCGGGCCATTTGACGATAGACGACGAACGACGGACGACGAAAATCGTTGTTCGGTGGCGTAAATCTTCCGTCCCTGCGCCCATTCTTCCAGAGCGTTGACAGGCGCCTTTCACCGCCGATGGCGTCGTTCAAATTCGTACCACGACCTGAAATTTCTGCACTGTTGCAAGCAAGAGTGCGTTTCAATGTTGGGCAATTGGCTTCATGTGGTACTGGCCGAGTGGACTTGGGCTCTTTAGTATCTACCCCCTCCCGTTCCGAGAGAGCGGAAAGAGGAAATATGGGAAGGCGTTCAAATAGCGTCCAACTTGAGTAGTACTAAGTCAAGTCTGCTTTGAGGGAAGAAGGCGACGGCCAGCCGACAGGCCGACTGAAGTCGGTCTCTATTGGCCTCTGGCCAACGGACGGCCTACGCCGTCCCTTCACCAACCAGAGACGGTCGACGGAGGTCGACCGCTGGCGCAAAGCGCCTGGAGAGTCCGAGTTTACTCGATGGTAAAGTAAAGGCCACGGCCACAAGAGAATTTCCATCAAACCACATTTGACTGAGTACTAGTTACCTGACACAGATTGGCTTTGTTTGCTGTCACTGGCCAAATGAATTCGGTTCTGGGGGCTGCGCCCCTTCCTTCTTCTTTTTGCCCCCTCCCCGGCCCTCCCCCGACACTCACAACGCTCGCGTTCGAGGGAGGGAGCCCTTCATCTACAAAGTTTTTTTGCTTTCGCCGGGCTCCTCCCCCCGCGCGACGGCTGTCGTAACGGGGGGAGGCTGGGAGGGGGGCTTAGAGCAACGACAAATTTGAAACTGCTAGTTTTTCGGGTGAAGACTTGCTCGAAAAACGGCTCATGTCGCGCCGGGCGCTGGGCGATATGAAACCTTAAGAAGCGCCCGGCACCAGTGGGTAGGAAAAGATGGCGTCATGGTCTTCGCGATCTGATGATGCGCCGCCGCAACTGTTGCGGGCAATCACCTTGTAGAAATAGTCTGTTTGTCCGTCGCCTGCACCAGTGTCGATGTAGCTGGTCGAAGTATAGCCATCGGCAGTCAATTTTACGGAGGAGGCGTCTGCCGGCGTGAAATAAGGGGTTTCGCTACGCCAGACTTCGTAGGAGTCGCTGGTGGCGTTCCAGGAAAGGATCACATCATTGCCGCTATGGTCGACATCGACGGCGGGCGCTGACGGCACAGCGCAGGTGCTTTTGACCGCTACCGGAAAATGTGCCGCAGGCGAAGCGTCGGATCTCTCGGTAAGATTCACTTGAGCGAAATACCATTGGTTTTTCGACAACCCATATCCATGCAGCGTGAAGGTGATGGTTTGAGTGGCGCCCACGCCACTGAAGTTGAAGGAGGAAGGTGAGGCGGTCATCGAGACGCCCGGAGGCAGGTCGAACGTGATGTCCCACGTTCCGGCGCGGGTGGCCTTCAGGGTGCGCGTCCATGTCCAGGCGTTGTTGAGGGCATCGGTTGCCAGGCTGGGGATATTGAGTGCGCTTGGATCGCCACCGCTGGTCGGATCGGCATCCTCGTATTCGCTTTGAGTGACATGCAGCAAAAATCCAGCGCTAGAGGCCACGTTCAGGTCCACCCGACCAGCGCCCACATCGAATGGATCAACTGGCGTGCTACTATCCTCCTCGTAAAGATCTTGCGTCCAGGCGGTGCTCATCAAGGCGGATTGGATCTCAGCGGGCGTCCAATCGGGATGCGCCTGCACTAGGAGGACGGCTGCACCAGCCAAATGGGGGCTGGCCATGGAGGTGCCGCTCTTGACGCCAAGTTCAGGAGGCGTCAATGCACCATCGGTCTTGACGGCGGCGACGATATCCACCCCGGGCCCCACGATGTCGGGCTTGATCACTTTTTGGGTGGCGTTGGACTCGTCGGGTCCGCGAGAGCTAAAAGAGGCCATGATATCAGCATAACGATCCGCCACCAGGATCATGGTGCCAGAGATGGTGGCCGTGTGCCCGCTTTCTGAGTTATGCAGCCAATTCTTCAATGTGACGCCATCATCATAGGTGATGTGAGTGGCGGGAATAGCGTGGGCGTCTGCCAGAAGACTATCGCTGCTGGTAGCGTCATTGGCAAGCACCATGCCTCCGCCTCCCGCAGCTGAGACGTTGTCGCTTTTTTCTGTGCGGGCAACGAGACCCCGATCGCAAACCACAATCTCGCCAGAGAATGTGCCCGCACTCCAGATGCCCGATTTGCAATAGTTGTTGCCGCTATAATCACCGGCATAGACGATGTTTGCCGGACCATATTCCGACGTAAGACTACGCCCTTCCATATCGGGCAGAGTGGTTCCTGAACCGGTGTGCAGGTTGATCAGTGAATTGGAAAAAGCGCGATTGTGGGTGCTGGCGCCCACAGTTAGCACCCACGGAGAAACCGCAGGACTGAGCAGGGTCTCGGCGCCTGGGCCGGAATTGCCGGCTGCCACCGCCACGAAGATGCCTGCTGTGCGGGCGTTCAGGAATGCCTGGGCGTCTATATTGGATGAACTCCAGGGGCTATAATTAGGAGAGCCGCCAATGGAATAATTGATGACATCAACCCCATCTTGGATGGCGTCTTCGACGGCTGAGGCGGCGTAAGAGCTATAGCAGCCACCATTACAAACACGAAAGGCGATGATGTTGGCATGCGGCGCCACGCCCGAAATGTCGACTTGCATGGTGGTGGTGGGTGCTTCAAGGGTCACATCAGAGAGGAAATTGCCCGCGGTGATGCTGGCGGTGTGACTGCCATGACCGTTGTCATCCTCGCCATTACCTCCAGAATAATCATAAATGCCGATCAGTTTATCGTTGCATCGTGCGGGGGTGTTGACGCAAACCCCTTTATAAACGCCGCTACCATAAGGATTGACATGATGATAACCATCGCCGCCCACTGCGGCAAAAGAGGCGTGATCATGATTGATCCCCGTATCCAGAATACCAACAATTACACCTTCGCCGCAGTAGCCTCCGGCAGCACAGCCTGTTTCGGACCCCCACATTGCGGGTGCTCCGATCCATTCGGGACCATGATCGGTCAGTGGTTCGCGGACTTGATCATGCGCTACAACCTTGACTCCGGGAAGCCGACTGACCAGGACGGCTTCTGCGGGCGTGAGCCGTACGACCACACCATTCAATGCCCAACGATAGACGGCCTCGAATGAAACGTCACGCCCCAACCGATCTTGCAGAACTTGCTGGAATGTGGCTTGCGCCTGGGCAAGATAATCGTAATAGGCTCGACTTGCCGGGGTGTTTACATCGAGCTTGCGAACGCCAGTGACCAACGGACTGGTGGCCTCTAACCCTACTATTCCCCCCCGATAGGTGGCGACAGGTGCATCGTTCAACAAAATAATGTAACGCTCAACTGCATTTGTTTCCTCCTGTCCCGCCTGGGCAAAAGTCGATGGTAGTGAGCATATTGAAACAAATATGGTAAATATTAATAAAACTGTCAAAAAAATAGCTGTTTTTCGCATAAAAGAAGCCTCCTGAGAATGTACGCCCAATCTAAACTGGATGAGAAAACCAAACCTCAGATGGCCTGAAAGCACTTGCCCGAGGCCAAATGAGCGATGAAACCATCCAAGCATGAACAACGAAAGACGATCCATATCATATCACAAAAGCGATCATCTCAGAATGTGGAAATTGCATTTGGATGCGTTTCAATTTCGGGGCAATTTATCTAAAGATGCACGGGCCGAATGAACTCGGTCTCTGCAGGCGCCGCTCCGGTCTCCAGCTTAGTTTCCTCGCCCGTTCCAAGACAGACGGGGGAGGAGTTATGGAAAGGTGCTCTGATAACGCCAATGGTCGCCATGCGGCGATCGAGACGACGGAGGCCTGAAGCGCCCGACTTGAGTGGCCATGAACGCGAAAAGCGCCCCCATTTTGAAACGCACCCAGGCATGACCCACGGGCCGAGCCCGATGCTGGATCGATTTCGGCGGTCACGAATGAAAATCTCACCAAGCGGGAAGATGCGTTGCATATGTTGGAGCGCGACGCGCCTGATTCGCGCCACCCAAATAGAAATTCAACCTGATGTGCGACTTTTCTGCTCGAAAAAGCGGGCGTTGATGATTTCATCTGCCGTCCCACAAACCGACGAAGGGACGATAGGACGAAAATGGACGAAGAAAAATGCAGGTTTCGTTCCCTTTGGTCAATTTTCGTCCATGTTCGTCGGCCTGTTTAGCGGAAGATGCTGCTAAGCCTGTTGATGCGCCATAAAAAGTTGCACATTGGGTAAATTCAGTAGATCACGATTGCTAGAGTATGTGTCCCGCCGGATTCGCAATCCGGCGGGTTTGACGCTCGATGCACCGCCGGATCACGGATCCGGCTCTACGCATCATGGCAAATCGTGATCTACTGAATTTGGATGGCGCCGCTTTTCAAAATTGTGAGATGAGGTTTAATATCGTCCTCATAAGACTCATCATCATTGGGCAATCTATGATAAAATGTATATAGGCTCACAACAATCATCCATCACACCCTAACGATCGTAAAATGATCGGATCAATTAACTGTTATTGTGACGCCATTTCCAGATCATTGTGACGATCAACGCTTTTATTCTCAAGGAGTTTGCAAATGAACACCGACACTCTCATTCAAAACATGATTAGCGCGGCCAAGCTGGATACCAACTTTTTCAGCGCTGTAGAACATGACGAAAGCAAAAACCAAGAAGCGCTAACAGTCGTCATCATCGCCGCCATTGCCAGTGCTTTGGGCAATGGTATTCTCGGGATTTTCGCCAATGGCATCATGAGCGGACTCTTCGGCGCCGTTTTTGGACTGGTGATGATCCTTGCCGGTTACTACATCTGGTCTTACCTCGCCTTTTACATCGGTACCAAGTTCTTCGGCGGCGAAGCGGATGTAGGCGAGGTGCTTCGTACGTTCGGCTATTCTTACAGCCCTCAAGTTTTGTCGATCCTGGCATTTATTCCCTGTGTTGGCTGGGCAATTGCGATGGCGGCTGGCATTTGGTCGCTGGTTGCAGGCGTTGTCGCCTTGCGCGAGGCCATGGATTTCGACACCGGCAAGGCGATCCTTACCGCCATCATCGCCTGGATCATTATGGTTGTGCTGTTTGCGATTGTGAGCATGATTTTGGGCATCGGAGCATTTGGAGCAGGAACCATGCTGTTTGGGAACTAAGTCTCCCCATTGTTTCTATATCAACAGGACGTGGCGCGCCAACGTCCTGTTTTTCTTTGCCCACACTTTGCGTTATGAGATAGACCTCTCTATGCGATGGCCACACAAAAAACCTGTTGCAGTGCATAAGAAACACTTGTGGGCCTTCAGCCTGAGACGATGCCAGCTGGTAGACTGATCATTCTTGCCTCTATCCCCAGATGGCCAAATAAATTCAGTAGATCACGATTGTGAGGGTATGTGTCCAGCCGGATTCGCAATCCGGCGGGTTTGACGCTCGATGCACCGCCGGATCACGGATCCGGCTCAGCGCATCATGGCAAATCGTGATCTACTGAAATTCGGTTCAGGGGACTGCGCCCCTCCTTCGCTTCTTCTCCGTCCGTCTTAGCGCGAAGAAATGAGGATTGCGCACAGCGTCCCCATTATGAAGCGCTCCCATCGCCAGAAATGCAGTTGAGTCTCCCCTGAAGCTGGTGCTATAATGCACCTGTACTGTTTTTCTTCCGCCCCCCACCAGACCCAACAATATGCCAAACGCTAGCATTCGCGAACGCATCGAAATTATCCAGGGCGACATCACCCAACAGAGGGTTGACGCCATTGTCAATGCAGCCAATCGCAGCCTGTTGGGGGGCGGCGGCGTCGATGGGGCGATTCACCGGGCGGCCGGCCCCGAACTATTGGCTGAGACCCGCCCCCTGGGTGGTTGCCCAACGGGCGAGGCTCGCATCACGAAAGGGTATCGTTTGCCCGCGAAATATGTCATCCACACAGTGGGACCGGTTTGGCGCAGTGGCAGTCATCATGAGGACGAACTGCTGGCCGACTGCTATCGCAACAGTCTGAAGCTGGCGGTGGAATATGGCGTACGCACCATCGCCTTTCCTGCGATCAGCACTGGCGCATATCGATTTCCCCTGAAACGGGCCACTCGGATTGCTTTAAGCGAGGTCAAACGCTTTCTTGAGCAAGACGACAGCATCCAGAAAGTGATCTTCGTCTGTTACGATCGCCCCACTTACAACATCTACCAACACATTTTCCGGGAATTCTTTCAGGATGAATCATGAGCAAAGACATTCTTTATCGCATCCTCGCCACACTTTTCATCTTCATTCTTATCTTTGCTCTGCATCGGTTCATGACTGTGGGGCCACGCCCCGATCAGCCCGCTCTGGCTAACCCCCCCTTGCTCTTTGCCCATCGCGGCGGGGCCGATTTGTGGCCCGAAAATACCTTGCTGGCTTTTGAGAATGCCGCCAACCTGGGGGTGGACATTTTGGAGCTGGATGTGCATTTGACTGCGGATGATGACCTCGTCGTCATTCATGATGCAACGGTGGATCGAACCACCAACGGCAGCGGCAAAATTAGCGATATGACCGTGACCGAACTCAAAGAGCTGGATGCCGGTTACAACTTCAGCCCCGACGATGGCGCCACCTACCCGTATCGCGGCCAGGGCATCACCATTCCAACGCTTGACGAGGTGCTCACCGAATTTCCAGATTATCGCATCAATATCGAAATCAAAGATGACGATAAACGCGCCGCTGAGCGACTTTCGGAGGTCCTCGCGATCCACAGCTCCCGACACAGGGTGGTCGTCGTCAGTTTTCACGACGGGCCGCTTTCGTACTTCCGTAAATTGCAACCCCATGTCGCCACTGCCGCGGGGCCGGGCGAAACTCGCACCTTTTACATTTTAGGTTTGCTCCATCTCTGGCGATTCCATCGCCCACACGCCGACGCGTATCAAGTGCCGCTGCGCAAAGGCAGCGCCAGGTTCGACACGTCGGTCTTCATCAACCACGCGCATCGGATGAATCAGCAAGTGCATTTCTGGACCATCAACGATGCAGATGAAATGCGTCGGCTGTTGGAGCTGGGCGCGGATGGCATTATGACCGATCGTCCTGATTTGGGGAGGCAGGTCTTCGAGGAAATGGGCTACAAGTAGGCTCCAGGGGCGTCAGCCCGCGGAAGCAAAATGCACAGGTAGCAGACTTGCTCGCGCGATACCAATGAAAGGACGATAGACGACGGACGACGAAAATAGCTGTTTGGCGGCGTGAATCGTCCGTCGTCTCTGGGCCATCGTCCCTGAGCATTGATAAGAGCCTTTCACTGCCGATGGCGTCAGTCAAATTCGTGTCACGACCTAAAATTCATCGACTATACCTCCATGCTCTACCGTCTATTTTCAAAGCAGGAGATGCGCATGCTCATCAAAGATTTTATGACCCAAAACGTGGTGACGGTGCAAAGCAGCGCCACCGTGGAAGAAGTAAAGAATCTGTTGGCCCATTCCAACTTTCATCGCGTGCCCGTGATGGAGGGTGATAATCTGGTGGGGCTTGTCAACTGGCATCGCCTGGTGGGACAAGGCCCGGTCAAATACTGCATGGTCACAGACCCCATCACAGGAACGCCCGACATGACCATCGAAGAAGCAGCCGAT
>CAZYSY010000014.1:0-9386 GCA_964650295.1 uncultured Caldilineales bacterium
GATCGACTATCACGGACAGCCCGCATTCCTGGCCCAGACCGGCCAGCTCTACAACGAGGCGAACATTTTTGCCTTCGGCAAAGTCTACTGCTTTGGCCCCACCTTCCGCGCAGAAAAATCCAAAACCCGCCGCCATCTGCAGGAGTTTTGGATGGTGGAGCCGGAGATCGCATTCTGCCGGTTGGACGATCTGTTGGTCATCGAAGAGCAGTTCGTCTCCTACATCGTACAGCGCACGCTAAAAGAGCGGGCGGATGAGTTGAAGCTGCTGGGACGGGACGTGTCGAAGCTGGAGAATGTGGTTGCGCCCTTCCCGCGATTACGTTACGACGCCGCCGTAGATATGATCAACGAGGCTGCAGCCGCGGGCGTGACCGTGCCGCCCAAGGACGAGCCTTTGCAGCCCATCCAATGGGGTGATGATTTCGGAGCGCCGCACGAAACCTACATCGCCAGCCAGTTCGATAAGCCCGTGTTCGTCACCCATTACCCCACTGCGGCCAAAGCTTTCTACATGGAGCCCGACCCCCATCGGCCCGAGGTGTGCCTCAGCGCAGATTTGCTTGCGCCCGAAGGCTATGGCGAAATCACCGGCGGCAGCGAGCGCATGAGCGATCCCGAAAAGCTCTTGGCGGCCATCCACCGCGAGGGGCTGCCCGAGGATGCTTTCGACTGGTATCTGGACCTGCGCAAGTACGGTTCCGCGCCCCACAGCGGCTTTGGCCTGGGCGTCGAACGCACCGTGGCCTGGATTACGGGCATCAAGAACGTACGCGAGGCCATCGCCTTCCCCCGCGTTCTCGGACGCATCAATCCGTAGTTCCAGTATTCAGTATTCAGTATTCAGTATTCGGTATTCGGTGATCAGCTGGTCTGGGCCGGGCCCGAAGGCCGGATGCTGAAAGTTGAATATGCACGCCCGATGATTTACTTGTTCACCCTGGCAATCGCTTTTATCATCGCACTGGCGCTGACGCCGGTCAGCATGTGGGCGGCGCGACGATGGGGTGTGGTGGACAAGCCCGGCGGACGGCGACGGCACGCGGGCGTCATCCCCCGCATGGGCGGATTGGCGATCTTCGGGGGATTTGCGGGAGCCAGTTTGCTGGTGCGAGCTTTGCCCGTGGTCTGGCTGCCCGCGACCACCGATCCAAACGAGGCGTTTCGCTGGCTGGGGCTGATGCTGGGCGCGACCTTCGTGGTCGCATTCGGCCTGATGGATGACAAATATGGATTCAAGAGCGGGCCGCAGTATGGGGCGCAGATGGCGGCCGCGGGCATCGCCATTTATTTCACCATCTTCATCGAGCGCATCAACAATCCTTTCGGGCCGGGACAAATCGTCTTCCCCTGGTATATCATCTGGCCCCTGACCCTCTTCTGGTTCATGGGCTTCATCAACACCGTCAACTTTCTGGACGGGGTGGATGGCCTGGCCGCGTCGGTGGCCGCAGTGGTGGCCGTAACGCTATCCATCCACATGTATCGCACAGGGCAGTATAGCGTCATGCTCATTACGCTGGCGCTGTTGGGCAGCGTGGTGGGCTTCCTCCTCTTCAACTGGCCTCCGGCCCGTGTCTTCATGGGGTCCAGCGGCTCTTATTTCCTGGGCTTTGTATTGGCGACGCTGGGGTTGATCGCGGGCGCGCGGGTGGCCACTTTGCTGTTGGTCATGGGCCTGCCCATCATGGATGTGGCCTGGCTCATCTGGTGGCGCTGGCGACATCATCGTCCCTTGTTTCAGGGCGACCGCAACCACCTGCACTTTCGCCTGCTGGACAAAGGCTACAGTCCTCGCCAGATCGTGTGGGGATATGTGGCCTTTGGCGCGGTGTTCGGGGCTATCAGCTTGATGACGGCCAGCGCCACGGTGAAGCTACTGGCGCTGGTCGCTCTGGTAGTTGTGGGAGGCGGCATCATCCTCTGGGCCGCGCCACGAGATGAGGATGAGCAAATAACAATCTAAAATTACTACTAAGGTAGCCCGGCTAGAAACCACGAAGACACGAAGCCACAAAGGCACGAAGAAAAGAAAAAGCTTTGAAATTCTTGGTGTTCTTAGTGTCTTTGCGCCTTTGTGGTAATTGAAGTCAGGTACGTTAGTAGTTACAATCTAAATAAAAGGTATCGTTCCCGTCACCGGCCATGAAAAGCGAAGCAAAAACAGAAGAGCGAAATCCGGGCGCCCGATCGTCGGGGGAGGGCTGGTAAGGGACAAAAGGGGAGGGAAACGTCCAAAATCGACGGTGCTTAGCTGATTTTTCCTAAATCTGAAATTAATGATAGGCTTCGTGGTTCTGCGATGAAAAGTTATCGTAGAATAGATGGGCAGAAACAAAGGGGTTGATGTAAACTAGAAGGCAGAATTCATCCCCGTTCATTTCGCGGAGGAGGCATTGCGCACATGCCGAATACAGCAGCAGAACATGTCATCGATTTAGCAGAAGCCCTTGAAGAAGTGCGTCTGGCGCTGGAACAAAATGACGCCAAACGCGCGGCAGAAATACTCGAACGATACCGTCCTGCAGATCAAGCAGAGATTTTTTCTGATCTCGAAGAAGAAGAGCAACGCCTGTTGCTGAGTTATCTTTCTCCTGAAGATTCAGCAGATATTTTCGAGGAATTGGATGATGAGCAGGCGTTAGAACTGGCGCGCGAAATCCCCGACGAAGAACTTATCCCTATCGTGGATGAGATGGAGCCCGACGAAGCCGCCGACCTGCTAGGCGATATGCGTCCAGAACGAGCCAGAAAACTACTGGAGGAATTGGAAGATCCGGAAGAAATCCGCCCATTGTTGCTCCATCCGGATGAAACCGCCGGAGGGTTGATGACCTCCGAATTCTTGGCTTTGCGCCGGCGCATGACCGCAGCGGAAGCCATCGAAGCAATACGTCAATGGCAGCCCGAAGCAGAGACCATTTATTATCTATTCGTCGTAGACCGTTATGGACGATTAGTGGGGGTTGTCAACCTGCGGCAGCTTATCGTGGCTCCGCCCGATGCGCTCATCCAAGACATCATGGAAGAAGATGTCATTTATGTGACGGCGGAAGTCGATCAAGAAGAAGTTGCCCGGCTGATGGCGCGTTACGATCTATTGGCCTTACCCGTGGTGGATGAGAATAAAATCTTGTTGGGCGTCATCACCTTTGATGATTTGGTGGATGTACTGGAAGAGGAGGCGACAGAAGATTTACAACGTTATGGCGGCGCAGAGCCACTGGAACGTCCATATCTGGACACTTCTCCTGTCATCATTACCAAAAAACGCATTGGCTGGCTGCTGATTTTATTCCTCACGGCAACACTAACAGGGTCTGTGATGAAACTTTTCGAGGAGGAAATTCAGGCGATGGTGGCCTTAACGCTGTTCGTGCCCCTACTTATCGGCACGGGTGGCAATGCAGGCTCGCAGACCACGGCAACCATTATCCGCGAATTGGCAACAGGCAACGTCGAGCCCCGAGATGCACTTCGAGTATGGTGGCACGAAGCCCGGGTGGCTGTGTTGCTGGGAGCAGGCATGGCCATCCCCGCATTTATCCGCGCCATCACCTGGGTGGATAACCCAATGTTGGCGATCACTGTAGCCGTCTCGATTGTTGTTCTTGTACTTTGGGCCACAGGTGTAGGGTCGTTGCTGCCATTGGTGGCGGCCAAATTCGGCATCGATCCAGCGTTGGTTTCGGGCCCGTTGATGAGCACCATGGTGGATGCTACTGGATTATTGATTTACTTCTCAATCGCAAAAATACTTTTGGGGTTATAAACGATGCCCCGATATCTGATCTTTCACAAACCGTATGGAGTACTCACACAATTTACAGATGCTGAGAATCGCCCCACACTGGCAGATTACATCGATGCGCCTGGCGTATATGCCGCAGGCCGATTGGACAAAGATAGCGAAGGGTTATTGCTGCTAACCGACGATGGCATTGTGCTCCACCGGGTCACCCATCCTCGATGGAAGCTCCCGAAAGTCTATCTGGCTCAGGTGGAAGGCACTCCTGATGAACTGGATTTGCAAAAATTACGAGAGGGCGTCGTCATCAAAGGCAAGAAAACCGCTCCGGCCCAAGTGGAACTACTGCCGGCCGAACCGGACTTGCCGCAACGCGCTGTTCGTCAATACCACCCTACTCCCTGGTTACGCATCGTCCTCAAAGAAGGAAAAAAACGTCAGGTGCGACGTATGACTGCGGCTGTAGGTCATCCTACTTTGCGTTTGGTGCGTGTGGCCATTGGTCCGCTGACATTGGGTAAACTTGCACCGGGGCAATGGCGCTCGCTCAGCGAAGACGAGCTTCAAAACCTCTTCCGAGCACTGAAGTTGATTCCAAGTCGCTCAAGACACTCTTCCCGCCAATCGCCACACAAACGCGCCCGCAAAAAATGACCTCCTCTCCCCAATGTCTGTCATCAATTACCACCCTATCACGCTCTTGAAACGCACCCCAACAAATCGGGTGCGTTTCAATTTCTGGGCAATTTGTCTAATGATGCATGGGCCGAGTGAACTCGGGCCCTGTCCCCACCATTGCTTCCACCCCGCTCCAAGACAGGCCGGTGGGGAGTTGTGGAAAGGTGTTCAGATAGCGCCAATGGTCGACCTACGGCGACCTGGATGGCGGAGGACGTTCGCTGGCCGCAGGTCGACTTGAGTCGGCCAGTAAAGCAAAAAAACACCCCCATCTTGAAACGTCCTCAAACAAAACAGTATGATTGCGGGGAAAAGCGCCATTTGCTATAATAATTCAACGAACACATGAGCTATGCAAAGCGGCGTATAAAACCAACCTTTTCAGATTCGTACGAAAGCAAGACAACATGCGTCGAGATACTTTCACACTTGATGTGCAACTTTTTAGTTCTAAGAAGCAGGCTCTGATGCTTTGATCTGTTGTCCCACAAACAGACGAAGGGACGGACGATAGGACGAACATGGACGAAAAGTGACCAATGTGGATGAAATCGGCATCATTCTTCGTCCATGTTCGTCAGCTTGTACAACGAAAGATGCTTGATTTGCCCGTTGATGCGCAAAAAAAGTTACACATTGGGTATTTTCACCACTCAGACGCACACAAGGTTGAGGCCAAAACAGCCAGATCGCCTTGGCGAACATCAACGAATTGAGACGGTATTTCACTTCATCAATTTTGGTCTTCCAACCATCCCCATCTACGAAATTGTAAGCAACGATAGGGTTCATGACAAGTTCATTTCATCAACTACCTAACGCTTCACTCCCGGCAAAATCATGAAAAATCGCTCATCAGCGTCGAAATCAAATACCGCGAAAAAGAAAACCTACTCCGCTACCAGGAAAAAAGCCGCTTCGCGTTCACGATCTACGAAAAAGAAGACAGGATCGCGCAAACGTAAAAAAACCAGTTGGCAAAAATTTATCGAAAACGCCATCAGTGGCCAAACCGTAGGCGTTCTACTAGCGCTAACAGGGATCTTCACACTATTAGCATTGTTTAGTAACCAAAGAGGGGCGATTACTGCCTGGTGGGTGGATATGATGAGTATGTTGTTTGGGGTTGGCGTTTATTGGTTACCGGCGGTGCTCGTTATCAGTGGCGTGTTCATCTTTTTGTACAGCCAGGGTCATCGTGAAGGATTTACGTTAAAACGATTCTTGGGCTTCCTTCTCTTTTGGACATCCTTGCAAGCCCTGGTGCATTTGGTCGGCGTCACTCGAGGAAACGCCAACCTGATGTCTTCACCTCGCCCCGGAGATTATGGAGGGCTGATGGGATGGGTCCTGGCTCAAGGAATCGCATCCTCACTTGGGGTTGGATTGGCTATCACATTACTAATGACCACAGCGTTGCTGGCCATCATTCTGATGTGGGGCGTCGATCGACAAACGCTTTTGGCAGGAATTGCAAAAACAACAACATCGCTCATCGCGTTCCTGAAAAACTTCGGAGCGATCTGGCAGTCACGTTGGCCGACGTTGAAAACGTCCCTTGGCGTCCATTGGCAAAACATCAGACGCACGCTATCCGCCAGGAAAAAAGTGAAGACCCAGCCAGTCATCCAAACCAGCCCTACCACCGAAGTCGTAACGACTTTGCCCCCAGACCCAGACCGAACGCCAGTTCTCCCACCGCAACCAACAATTCGCATCATTGGGGCTGAAGAAAATGAATGGCGTTTGCCACATATCAACGACATTTTAGACGCCTCATTATCAGGCGAGATCACCGAAGAGGATCTGGCGGAACGAGCTCGAATTATCGAGGACACCCTCAATGCGTTTGGGGTGCCGGTAACCGTAGTTGAGGTCAACAAAGGCCCGGTGGTAACGCAATTCGGCATCAAACCAGGCTATGTCATCCGCAGAGTTCGGGGCGAAGAAAAGCGCATGAAGGTCAAAGTCAGCAAAATTCAGGCGCTGGCCAACGATCTCTCCCTGGCGCTGGCAGCTTCTCCTATCCGCATCGAGGCGCCTGTGCCAGGGCGGGATATCGTGGGTATTGAAGTGCCTAACCAGTCCATCTCGATGGTCACACTGCGCAGCATTCTGGAATCAGAAGAGTTCGAGGCGATGAAAGCCCCTCTCAAAATCGCTTTGGGGCAGGATGTTTCAGGCCGGGCGGTAGCGGCAAGTCTGGCGCGAATGCCCCACCTTCTTATTGCCGGAGCCACAGGATCAGGCAAATCGGTATGCGTCAATGCCATCATCTGCTCTTTGCTCTTCCAATATACGCCCGACGATCTCCGTTTCATTATGGTGGACCCAAAACGAGTGGAGCTAACCATTTACAATGGCATTCCACATCTCATCGATGATGTTATCACCGATGTGGAAACAGTCGTGGCCGTTCTTGGATGGGCTGTCCGAGAAATGGAACTCCGCTACAAAAGGTTGGAAAAAGCAGGCGTGCGCAACATCGAGGGATATAACGCCAAGATGCTCACTGAAGGTAAGCCAAGAATGCCCTACACCGTCATCGTTATTGACGAATTAGCTGACATCATGATGATGTCGCCAGACGAAGTAGAGAAACTACTGGTGCGCTTGGCGCAAATGGCGCGGGCCGTGGGCATTCATCTAGTATTGGCCACCCAGCGTCCCTCGGTGAATGTTGTCACTGGACTCATCAAAGCCAACTTCCCCTCACGCATTGCGTTTGCCGTAACCAGTCAGATCGACTCCCGCGTCATTCTAGATACGCCGGGTGCTGAAAAACTCTTGGGGCGCGGCGACATGCTATTTATGCGGCCCGACTCGGCCAAATTGGCCCGATTACAAGGAGCGTTTGTGTCGGATGGAGAAGTGCATCGTCTGGTGCGCTACTGGCGCGGACAAAGCGGCATTTCCACAGAATCATCAGAGCTTGCAGTCGAACCCGAAATTCAGCGCCCCTTGTGGGAAGATGTTGTGGCTGAAACAAAAAACCACCCCAAACGTGATGTGTTATATGATGATGCCGTGCGCGTTATCTTGGAAAGCGGCCGCGCCAGCGTAAGTTTACTGCAACGACGTTTACAAATCGGTTACACCCGAGCTGCCCGACTTATCGATCAAATGGAAGAAGATGGTGTTGTGGGACCAGACCTTGGGGGTAGCCGGGGGAGAGAAGTGCTTATCACTTCACAACAAGAACAATCCGGTGAACAAATCAGTGAGAGCGAGTCTGTACCACGAGATTTTGAAGAACCTAAAATCAACCAAGATAGACCCCCTTGGGACGATTTCACAGACGATTCTGAATGGATCGACCCTTCGGAAGAAGTGTAGTTTATGGATCTTTGAGCCACTATTCAACAACAACTTTCACGCCCAAAGATCACATTTCAACCCCAAAAGATTGCCTTGTCGCGTGAGGCTACTTTATACTTGACCCATCATTTGTATGATTCACCCCATTCACACTTCAAACTGCACCTGCGTTATTTTCATGACGCGTTACCAAACTTCCGGAGAAAAAACATGTCTAAACGCCTCACTGCACTCTTTTCTATTGCATTATTATTCACCTTGGTGACGGCCGCATGTGGAGCCAAGACAACACCACCTCCGAACCCCACCCAAATTCCTGAAACCCTATTAAATCCCATCACCGTTGGATTGGTGACCGCAATTGGCGGAATCGAAGAAAAATTCTATACCGCACTGGCCTGGAAAGGCATCCAAGAAGCGGGGAACCTGCTGACCATCGAAGCCACCTACAAAGTCAGTAACACTGAAGATGATTACACCCAACTCTTGAATGAATTCTCTTCAGAAAACACCGATCTGACCATCGTAATTGGGAGAGAAATGGCCCCGGCGCTGGCTGAAACAGCAAAAGCGCATCCAGACGCGGCCTATGCGATTGTCGATTCAGAATCTAACGCCGCCAATGTTCGAGGTATAATATTCGATGTAATACCCCCGAGTTACATGGCGGGGTATCTGGCTGGCGGCATGACTCAGACGGGTGTGGTATGCGTTTATGGCGCAACGGATACCGAAAACGCTACCGATTACATGACCGGGTTTGTCAATGGCGCAGATTATTATCGTCGACAAAATGGTGTGGATTTAACAGTATTGGGATGGGATGTTTATAACAATGAAGGGATACTGTTGAATGACAAAGCCACTGACGAAGCAGGCTACCACGTAGCTGGAGACTTATTCGATCGAAATTGCGATGTCATTTTTGCAGTAGCAAAAGAAGCTGCTAAAGGTAGCGCCAGAGCCGCACAAGATGAGAACAAGATGTTCATCGGAGCTACAGTGGATTGGTATGAAGCGTTCCCCGAATATGGCAATGTCATTCTCACCTCTGTCATGAAAAAAACGGACAAAGCGGTATTCGACAACATCGTAGCTTTCGCCGCGGGCAGCTTCGTTGGTGGAGAGAATTATATCGGTACACTCAAAAATCTGGGTGTGGATTTGGCCCCCTATCACCAATTCGATGACAAAGTGCCGCAACGGATGCAGGAAGAGATCAACCAGGTGAAAAACAATATTCTTACCGGCCATCTCAGGCCAGCCGAACCCTGGATTTATGACGAGAACAACCCACCAGTCTCTGAAAGCGGCAAGAAAGAATAGAAAATACAACCACTGTTTTTGTTCTTCCTGGCCCAGAGTGCGTTACTCTGGGCCTTGATTTTTACCGATACAGACTCCAAAATGTTGCATATCCATTACGCTTTCTTTTATACTAAATGTCTGGCATTGTGGCCAGCAACGTCGATTCGACAAAACATCAATCCCATTCAATAGCTAGGAGGAGAAAAACCTATGCGCAAGTCAACATTGTTCATTTTGCTTGCCCTGTTGTTGGTAAGCGTCGTGGCGCTGAGCGCCTGCGGCGGCAGCAAGGCGACGCCCACCCAGGCCCCGGCGGAAGAGAAACCCGCTGCGG
>CAZYSY010000015.1:0-12625 GCA_964650295.1 uncultured Caldilineales bacterium
GGCGATGGTGGCCTGAGACCACCACACCGGACTCGCGGCCAGCAGCAGGGCCGCGGCGATGGCGGGGAGTTCGCTGGCGCCCAGGCGGCGGGCCACCAGGTAGAGCAGGGCCACGGCCACAGACGCGGCCAGCGCCGAAAACAGGTTGACGCGGTAGGCCGCATCCCCCAGAAAGGTCAGCCGGGTCAGAGCCCAGGCCAGCAGTTCGTACAGGGGGTAGCCGGTGGGATGCAGAATGGAGAGCGTGGGCGTGGCAAGCTGCATCTCCAGCGAGTCATCGAAGATGGTGACCACCGTCGGGGCCAGGGTCATCAGATAAACGATGAGCGTGGCTGCAAAGAGCAGCGCGGGCGTGATGGATTTACGCATGCCCCAAGTATACCCTAATTTTCTGTGGATGAAACAAACCTTTTTGGGGGAGCTTCCAAGGCTTTGTGATATCCCAAAACGTCTGGCTACCTCCCCGATGTGCTTTTACCACGCAAGTATGGGGAAAGGCCACATACCCGGCGCCAACCATGCCAGCAGCACTATTCCGACGAAAACCGCCAGAGGGATGAGATAATTGTCCCAGCCCTTGGGCGAAAGCGCCTCGACGATAGTGGCCAACAGGCTGAGCAGTAGCACGGGAATCAGAAAGACGCCCGGGGTAACGCCTGTGCGTGGGCTGAAAGCTGCCAGCAGCGCCAAACTCATTAGTGCAGAGCCCACAAACATGGCTAGCGAGCCCGCCAGGGTCTTGGTGGAGCCGCCAAAGCCGAAGCTTTTTCCGCCATAGCGTCGCCCGATGATATCCGCCAGACCATCGCCGCCCGCCAGCGCCCCCAGGATGATCATCGCTGCAGGTGAAAAGGCGGTCTCTCCACTGCCATTGGTAAAGAAGAGCAATACCGCGATGAGCATAACCACGGCGTAGTGCATTGTGCCGCCCAGCAGTTCCCGTGGATCGCCACTGCGAGACATAGACTTGACGAAGGCTTCATCCTCTCGCCAGCCGAAGCCGATGGCTGCAAACTGGATGATGAAAGCCAGAGGCACGATGGCCGCAAGAAAACGGCTGGCCGGTGCGCCCGAGTAGAGCATCCAGCACAGCACGAAGATGGGCGCGGCGAAGATGTGGATAATCTTGCGGGTGATGTAGGTGGGCAGCAGTTCCCGCTTTTGTAAAACGCCATTCACCAGCACCAGCGCCTGGATCGCCGCCACCGTCAGCGCCAGCGCCACAACATCTTGCAGCCAGGGATTCAAATGCATGGGGTTTCTCCTTTGTTATGAGTCAGGTCCGCGTTTATCTGCGTTTGCCTGTGTTGTTCTTTCTTTGTTTTGCCGCTTTCGCTCCTCCCAACGTTGCGCGTATTTCGAGCAAGAGAGCTCCCGGTCCAGTACGTAGCCCATGGCCCGCAGCAGGCCCGCTTCCGATGACGTGGGTTTGGTGCGTCGTAGGATTTTGTCCACCTTCAGGCGTTTGGCAGGCTCCTGTCCTGGTTTGAAGAATCCGGCCTTGCCCAATGCTTCCAGGATGGCGTTCACCGCAGCCCGGAATTCTGCGTCGGTGGCGGGTGGGTCTTTGGGGTTGATGGTGACCGCGGGCAGGTCATCCCGCGGCGTTTGCACTGCCCGCCGTAGCTCATAGGCGGTCAACAACACGGCCTGAGCCAGATTCAGCGATGCGTATTCGGGATTGACCGGGATGTAAAGCTGGTAATGGCTGCGATACACCACCTCGTTGGGCAGCCCCCAGTCCTCGCGTCCGAACAGGATGGCGGGTGCGCCAATCTCTGCGTGTTTGATGATGATGGGGGCCAGTTCGTCGGGCGGCAGGATTTCCGGGCCCAGCTCTCGACGGCGGTTGCTGGCTGCCACCACCAGATTCACGTCGGCCAGGGCCTCGGCCAGATCATCGTAAAATTCGATGGTTTTCTGAAAGGTTTCGCTGCGGTGTGCGGCCGCACTCACAATATTGGGTTCATAATTGTGCGGGTTGACGATGCGCAGGCGGGAGAGGCCCATGTTCATCATGGCTCGCACCACCATGCCGATGTTGCCCGATTGTAGCGGCTCAACCAGCACGATGATGATGTTGTTTAGTAAGTCGGAGCGCGTGGTGATGGACATTTGAATCAGGGTTGCCAGGGGGCTTCGGTGACATTTTGTCGGTGGTTGACTAACCGGGCCAGCACAAAGAGCCAGTCGCTGAGGCGGTTGAGGTAGGCAATGATGGTTTCGTTGATGGATTCGATTCGGGCCAGGCTGACGGTCCGACGTTCGGCGCGACGACACACGGTGCGGGCAATGTGCAACTCAGCGCCCGGTTGTGATCCTCCTGGGAGGATGAAACTGGTAAGCGCTGGCAAAATTTCGTTCCATTCGTCGATTTCTTCTTCCAGACGCCGAATAGGCTCATCCGTCAATCGTGTGATGTAAGATGTCTTTGCGTCGAACGGGGTGGCTAGATCCGCCCCAACCTGAAATAACTCGCCCTGAACTCGCTGCAACCGTGTTTTGATGTCGGGGCTTGTGCAATGGTTGACGATCACTCCCAAGAAAGCGTTTAGTTCGTCGATGGTCCCGTAGGCTTCGATGCGAACTTGATCTTTGGCGACTCGTCTACCGCCAAATAGCGAGGTGTCGCCAGCGTCGCCAGTTTTTGTGTATATTTTCACTCGTATCGTCCTTTGTATGTGGGGGAGAAGATGTCGATGGGATCACCGCCAATGACCGAAGGGTGAATGAGGTGCACATCCAACCATGCCTTGATGCAGGCGGGCGCTTCGCGTAACGCGTAGCGTTTGCTGGCAAAACTGTATTGCCTACGATCTGCGACAACGCCTACAGCATCCAGGCCCAGGCTCTGACAGAGATAGAGCGCCCGGGGCAGATGAAATCGTTGGGTGACTAACACGACCTGGTCAAGGCCAAAGATGTATTTTGCTCGCCAACACGAAGCATAGGTACGTCGACCCGCATAATCGAATGCGATTCCTTCCTCGGGAATCCCATGAGAAGTGGCGTAATCGGCCATGGCCCATGGTTCGTTGTAGATGTCAACACTATTGTCGCCAGTCATCAACAATTTGTCTACTTTGCCCGCCTTGTAGAGATCAGCAGCGGTGAGGACGCGATCAGCCAGCATAGGGCTTAGTCGTCCATCAGGATAGACGCCTGCACCAAAAACCAAAGCAACTGGGCGATGCTCGAGTTCTTCAGGGTTAACGATGCGGTTTTGGTAGTGTAATTTCACATCAAGATATGCGTACAACGCCCACGAGAAAATGAGAGCCACAATAATGGAGAGCGGTCGTATGAGTAGACGCATGGAAGAAAATAGAAGGAAAAGGTGTTGTTTGAGATCGGGCGCCTTTTTCGAACGTGGGACGATCCTGGCGCCGAATCCTGGTTGTAATTTGCCAATTTCAGTAAATCACGATTGCGAGAGTGTGTGTCCAGCCGGATTCGAGATCCGGTGGGTTTGACGCTCGAATCACCGCCGGATCACGGATCCGGCTCTGCGCATCATGGCAAATCGTGATCTACTGATTTTATCATATTTGCAAACGATTCACGCATCTTGTCGGAAATTGTGGAGGCGTTTCAATCATGGGGGGCTGTCGGGCGGTTTCGCAATTTGGAAACAGCCGAAAGTGTTTATTTGAGGCCTCCCCGCCTACCTTTTGTTTTTCCCCTGCCCTCCTCGCCATACTCGCTGCCCTCGCGTTCGAGGGAGAGAGTTCTTCATCCTTCCTCGTTGGGCTCCTCCCCCGTGCGGCGGCTGTTGTAACTGGAGGAGGACAGGATGGAGCAATGTCAAAATTGAAACGCACCCCACAAATTCCTTTCCTTGCAAATTAGGAAATTTGTGTATAATATGGAAGTGTGTCGATTGCAATAAGTTTCCTGGTACTCAGTCAAATGTAGTTTGATGGAAAACCTCTTGTGGCCGTGGCCTTTACCATCGAGTAAACTCGGACTCTCCAGGCGCTTTGCGCCAGCGATTGACCTTCGTCGACCGTCTCTGGTTGGTGAAGGGACGGCGTAGGCCGTCCGTTGGCCAGAGGCCTATAGAGACTGATCGTCTCCCTTCGAGGATGCTTTTTCGCCCGATTTGTGTCGCCATCTGGCATCCAAGGGGCGTTGTCGACTTGCGTCGATAGGCGGCCGCAGGCCCTCAGCCCTGATTTCAATCGACAGAAAGCACGGACATGAACTTTGTGTCAGGTTGCCAGATAAGTTTATTGATTCCAATTGCGAGCTTGTTGTTTTTCCGTGGCGAAGATTAGTTAAGTGAAGGTATGAATTTATAATTAGTCTTGCAGATGATTACCACGTATCAGACGAAGAGTGACGAGAAGACGAAGCTGGACGAGGCGAATCGTCGTCACTATTCGTCAATCTTTGTCCATGTCGTTTGAATGCGAAAGCGCTTTTCTCAAGCTTCAAATGTGTATCAACTTATTTCAGTCATGATGATTCGCACATCCTGCATCAGTCACGAAGGATTATGATGGAGCGAAGACATTAAAGAAGCGCTGAGCCAGTAAATTTCGTGACTCCACCACTTTCGAGCCTTCGTGGCCAGGGGATGAATGACATTTCCTGTAGTGTTATTATTAGGTCGAAAAATGAAGACAAGACTTCTGATTTTAATCTCCTCCATCGCATTGATTTTCACACTGGCGTTGTCCGGCATCGCTTCTGCCGATAGCGGGCCCGTTATTCACAAGGTTAAACGTGGCGAGTCTTTGTCCCTCATCGCCAAGAAGTATGGGGTTACCGTTTCTCAGTTAATGCGTCTCAATCATCTTCGGAATGCGAATCGTATTTATGTGGGACAACGTCTTGTCATTCGACCCGGCGTTAAGGCTTCTAAAGGGGTGCATATTGTGCGTCGTGGCGACACGCTTTCGGGAATCGCCCAAAAATATGGCGTCAGTGTGGCTGCTATTCAGCGGGCGAATCGCATGCGGGGCACGATCATCTATGTCGGGCAACGATTGAAGATTCCGACCCCGAATGCGGCTCCTGGGAATGACGGCGGCCAAAGTTCAGGGAAGGCCATTGTGCATGTGGTGCGTCGGGGTGAGACGTTGGGGCTTATTGCCCAGCGTTATGGTGTTAGTGTGGCTCAAATCGCTAAACTGAACGGGATAAAGAACACCTCGCTTATCCGGGTGGGACAGAAGTTGGTGATTTCTGGCAATCCTAAAGCGGTGAAGAAAAAACTTTCAGGCAAGAAGAAGTTCGTGGTTGATATTTCGGCGCAGAAGTGCTGGCGGTATCAAGGCGACAAGTTGTTGAATACCTGGCGCTGTTCCACTGGCCGCAACAATTCGACCAAGACTGGCCATTTTCGGGTACAGAGCAAATTGCGTAAGGCGTATGGTTCGACCTGGAATATTTGGATGCCCTATTGGCTGGGCATTTATTGGTCTGGTCCGGTGGAAAATGGTATTCATGGTCTGCCTTGGAACGCGAAAACCGGCGCTCGCACCTGGGCGGGGTTGGTGGGGACGCCCATCACTTATGGTTGCGTTATGCTTAATGATAAGGCTGCCAAAACCCTATGGGAATGGGCTGATATTGGCACGACGGTTATCATTAGGCGGTAGGACGTTTTTCTTTCGGAGCAGGTGGTGCGGACGTAGAACCGCTGTGTCCGCAGGAACGGCGTTCGCGTGAATGTCGATGCTGGCGAACAAGTTGGTAGTGGGAGGGGGCGTTTTGTTCGATTTCGAAGGGCCTACTTTCTGTTAGGAGCAGGATTGCCCTTCGCGCCTGAAACTGGGTATAATTCGCTGTCGATCAGCATGTATGCAGATCCAATATCAAGCCTCTGGGACGCGTCCAAGGTTTGATGGTTTGGCTGTTCGCTATAATTTCTTTGGGGCGCCATAGAGGTGGCGCTCCAATTTCATCCATTCATCTCTTCCTTGAGGAATATATCTGTGCCGTTCAATCCGTTCCGTCGGGCGAAAGTCGACGTCGAAGACCAACAAAAGATCGATCAAAGTTTGAGCAAAACCCGCGGCGGCGTCCTGGGCCGCCTGGGCGCGCTTTTCCAGGCCAATGAGATCACCGAGGGGTTATGGGAGGAGCTGGAAGAGATTTTGATCATGGGAGATGTGGGGGTGGAAACTACCATCAAGCTGGTGGAGGCCACGCGTGCGCGTGTGCGCCAGGCGGGCGTCAAAAAGGTCGAGGATGCTTATCAGATTTTGAAAGAGGAGATGGTGCGTATTCTCGAGGCGGAGGCTCCTTCTCTAGATATTGATAATCCTCATCGGTTGTTGACTGTGGTGTTGGTGGTGGGCGTCAATGGTTCTGGCAAGACGACAACCATTGGCAAGCTGGCGAAATATTATCGTATGAAAGGAAAACGTGTGGTGTTGGCGGCGGCTGATACGTTTCGCGCCGCGGCCATCGAACAGTTGAAGGTGTGGGGGGAGCGCGCTGGCGTTTCTGTCATTTCTCATAAACCGGGCGGAGACCCTGGTGCGGTAGTGTATGATGCAATTCGAGCAAGTCAGCAGTCGCGCGATGCTGATATTCTTTTTATCGACACTGCCGGGCGTTTGCACACCAACTATAACCTGATGAAGGAGATGGAGAAGATCCGCAATGTGGCCCGGCGACAGGTGCACAAAGCCCCTCACGAGGTGTTGTTGGTGCTGGACGCCACCACCGGTCAAAATGCGATCACCCAGGCCGAGAAATTCGGCGAGAGTGTAGGCGTGACGGGCGTGGTGCTGACCAAGTTGGATAACACCGCCAAGGGCGGCGTGGTCATTGCCATTGCGGATCGGTTGGGTGTTCCCGTGCGTTTTGTGGGGACAGGCGAAGGTATCGATGATATTGCTGAATTCGATCCCTGGGTGTTCGTCGAATCGTTGTTAGAACACGATGATCATGTCTCGGAATATAGGAGTGAATCATGAGCGATACATTGCAGTTGTTGAAATCTCTGGAGCAACGTCTCCAGTCAATCCGGGGGCGTCTTTGACTGGCCTGCCCGATTGAAAGAGCTGGAAGACCTGGGAAAAAAGACCTCTGATCCTGAATTTTGGTTAGACCAAAAGCAGGCGCAGACCACCATGCGCCGCCTTTCCACCTTGCGAGATTTGATAACTGGCTGGGAGGAGTTGAGTCAACGGGTGGCTGACGCCATTATGTTGTATGAGATGGCGGAAGCGGAGAACGATGCAGACTCGTTAGCGGAGCTGGAGGTTGAGGCCCGGGCGCTGAAGGATGAAATCGACAAGCAGGAGTTGATGCTGGCCCTTTCTGGGGAGCACGACGCCAACGACGCTATCCTCAGCATTCATGCGGGCGAAGGGGGCACCGAGGCCCAGGATTGGGCTGAGATGTTGCTGCGCATGTATCTGCGCTGGGCCGAACGTCACGGTTACAAGGTGACGCTCACCGACAAAATGCCAGGGGAAGAGGCGGGCATCAAAAGCGCCACTCTGGAGATCAAAGGTCCATATGCCTATGGCTATCTCAAAGGGGAAAAGGGCAACCACCGCCTGGTACGCATCAGCCCCTTCGACTCGGGCGCGCGGCGGCACACTTCCTTTGCCAAGGTCGAAGTGCTGCCCATTCTGAATGACGACATCGAGATCGATATTCACCCCAACGATATCAAAATGGATGTCTTCCTTTCGGGGGGAGCAGGTGGACAGAACGTGCAGAAGAACGCTACCGCAGTGCGTCTTACACATCTGCCCACGGGCATTGTGGTCACCTGCCAAAACGAACGCAGCCAGACCCAAAATCGTGAAACCGCCATGAAGATACTCAAAGCCCGTCTTTATCAGATGGAAGTGGAGAAAAAACAGGCCCGCGAAGCGGAGATGCGGGGAAAGTTCGTAAAACCTGGCTTTGGCACGCGCATCCGCAACTACGTGCTGCACCCCTATCAGATGGTGAAAGACGAGCGCACCGGATACGAGACAGGCAACGCCCAGGCGGTGCTGGATGGCAATCTTGATCCATTCATCGACGCCTGGCTGGAGATGCAGGTGGGCAAGGGCGAATCTGTGGTCGGGTCGTGACCTTGCGCCCTCTACTGCCCGCCCTGCGGCATTTCTTCCTCATACACTGGCGGCGGCAGCTGCTCCTGGCCCGTGCGAAAGAGAAAATAATTCCATACTAGGCGGCTGATATCCCCCATCAGTGGATTGCTCATATCCCATAACACCCAGCCGTACTGATAAACGTAGATGCTCAGCACATAGGGGCCTTCGGGCCCATAAATGATGGCCACGTCTCCTTGGGTGTCGGGCGCATAGCCATGCTTGTGGCCGATGCGGACGCCGGGCGGCACGCCATATTTGATGAGGTAGCCCAGGGGATTCTTTTCGAGCCACCCGATAAGATCGTTGCACTTTTCGGGTGTGAGCCGGTCGGAGTAAGCTGCCAATAATGAGCCTTTGCCCTCGGCGCAGCGTCCGATTTCGGCCAGCAGAATCCCCATATCCCGAGGCGTGGTCTGCATGGCCGGGTCTAGATTGGTGTGATATTCAGGATTGGTGTTGGCCGGGGTGCGTTTCATGGCCGGGATGATATCGCTGTTGTAGGGGGTGGAGATGAAGGTGTTTTTGAGCCCGAATTCCTGATAAAAGTTGGAAACGCGGCGCACTCCAGTCATCAGATCGCCATCCCCCAGATGATACATCAGCGCATTTGCCGCGGCGTTGCTGGCCGTGGGCGAAGTGACCGTGATGCTAATCCATTTAGTGATGTTGTCGGGCAAGGGCAGATCGTTGTCCATATATGTTAGCACCAGGATGCCGATCTTGACGGTGCTCATGCCTGAAAAAGCTGTATCCGCGTCGATGTCGATCTCTTCGGCAGTGGGCAAGAACTGGAAGTAAGCGCTGTAAACGCCCGGGAATTTCTTGAACCGCTGGCGCATGGCAATCTCCAGCGCCTCGAAATCAGGCTTATCTTCCTCTTCAGTGATGAGTGCGAATTTCGCTTCTCGGTTGTAGGGATTGGTAAACCCATCGATGATGTTGATGGCGGTTTGGGCGGGCTCAGTGTGCACGCCAGGACGTCCCTTGCTAAAAGAAAGCGTCTCCAGATTGACCATTGGCGGTCGGGGATCGTGATCATACTTCTGCGACTGCTTTTGGATCCAGGTGGCTAACTTGTCATGATCGAAGCTGTATTTTAAAGGGATATCCACGCCGATGGGCGGTTTGTCTGTAAGATAGAAGATGAAATTCCAGATAGCCCGCCATCCTTTTTCCCACTCCTGGGCCTCCCTCACCATCGCTTCTGCATCCACGCGAAAGTCGATCTCATCGGGCGCCAACACCAGATGATTGTCACCATGAAACACCAACACCGGACGTTCGAACACCGCGCGTACATTGGCGATGGCTTCTTGGGTGGAATTACCGCCAATGCTGGCCCCGCCCAACGTGACGCCTGCAGGGATGGCGTCGCGGCCTTGGACGTATTTTACATAGTGCGGGCCAATGAGGAGAACAAGGCTCGCCACCACCAGGATCACGAGCCAGCTGAGAATTTTCTTCATCATCCAATAGCGCTATTGTAGGCCAAGTTGCATCATTCGCCAAAGCCGCGACGATGTTACGGGTGCGTTTCAATTTCGGGGCAGTTTGTCTGATGATGCACAGGCCGAGTGAACTCGGGCTCCGTAGATGCCGCTCTACGGCGACCTGGACGGTGGAGGACGTAGGCCTGAAGCGTCCGGTTTGAGTCGGCCAGGAACGCAAAAAAGCGCCCTATTTTGAACCGCAACCCGTTATTACTCCCATTCAATGGTGGCTGGCGGTTTGGATGTGATGTCATACACTACCCGGTTCACGCCATCCACCTCATTGACGATGCGATTGGCCATGCGTCCCAAAAGATCGTATGGCAGTTTAGCCCAATCTGCGGTCATAAAATCATCGGTGGTCACCACGCGGATGGCCACGACATTGCCATAGGTGCGATAATCGCCCATGACGCCCACACTGCGCACAGGCAGCAGCACGGCAAAAGCCTGAGATGTGGCCCGATAGAGACCAGCACTTTCCAATTCCTGGATGACAATGGCGTCGGCCTGACGCAAAGTCTCCAACCGCGGCCATGTTACTTCGCCCAAAATGCGGATGGCCAGGCCTGGCCCGGGGAAAGGATGTCGCCACACGATGCGTTCGTGCAGCCCCAGAGCCAGTCCCACCCGTCGCACCTCATCTTTGAAGAGGTAGCGCAAGGGCTCCAATAGTTCGAATTCTATATCCTCGGGCAGCCCCCCTACATTGTGGTGAGTTTTGATGGTGCGCGCGGCTTGCTCGCGCCCACTGGCTGCGCTTTCGATGACGTCCGGATAGAGAGTGCCCTGGGCCAGGAAGCGATAGGGCGCGTCCTGGGTCTCTGCGGCCAAACGCGCGGCTTCGGCCTCAAATACTCGCACAAAACGATGCCCGATGCGACGGCGTTTCTCCTCGGGATCGGTGACGCCCTGTAAATCTGACAAAAACAGTTCACTGGCGCTGACCCCCACCAGGTGAATGCCGTGGGCCTGTTGAAATGTCTCGAACACTTCATCGGCCTCGCCCAGGCGCATCATGCCATGATCCACAAAAACGCAGGTGAGCTGCTCGCCTACGGCTCGGTGCACCAGCGCGGCCACCACCGAAGAATCCACGCCGCCGCTGAGCCCCAGCAGCACTCGATCCCCTCCCACCCGCTCGCGAATCTCTGCGGTCATTTCCGCGATGAAGTTGGCGGGCGTCCAATCCGCTTCCAACTCTGCCACGTCGAAGAGAAAATTGCGCAGGATGTCCAATCCCTGGCGGGTGTGTTGCACTTCAGGATGGAATTGCAGCCCGTAGCGCCGCTGCGCGATATCGCCCATGATGGCAATGCTATCGTGACGCGAGGCGCCCAGGGCCTGCCATCCTGTCGGCAGTGCATCCACATGATCGCTATGGCTCATCCATACATCCATCTGCCGCGGCAGGCCCGAGAGCAGGGGGGCGTCTGCGGTAAGGATGACCGGCGTATGGCCAAATTCGCGCGCTGTGGCCGCAGCCACATGCCCGCCCAACGTCGCGGCCAATGCCTGCATGCCATAGCAAATGCCTAACACAGGTTTGCCGCTACTGAGCACGATCTCGGGCAGGGTGGGGGCGTCCTCTTCGTAGATACTGGCCGGACCACCCGAGAGGATGTAGGCCTGGGCCTGGGCCAGTTGTTCGGCGGGAGCATTCCAAGGAATGAGCTCGCTATACACGCCCAGGTCTCGCACCCGGCGAGCGATGAGTTGGGCCGTTTGCGAACCAAAATCAATAACAGCGACAGTAGGGGAGCGTTTCATAAGGGATTAGACTGGTGTGCGATTAGTGGGGCGGCAGGGCGGGCAGATAGTCGAGCGGGTTGACGCGCGTACCATCTTTGCGCACCTCGAAATGTACGTGGGGGCCAGTGGAATTGCCGGTGGAGCCTACCACGCCGATCATCTGTCCTCGACGCACCCAATCGCCCGTGGCAATGGCGGGATTGGTCATATGACTGTACAGGGTGACCAGTCCGTTTCGATGGCGGATCATTACCGAAAAGCCATAGCCGGTGTAGAGCCAGCCCGAGCGGATGACCTTGCCATCATCCGCGGCATAGACAGGCGCACCCCAGGCAGTGGCGATATCCACGGCCCGGTGGCGGGCTGAGTATCCTTGAGTCAGCCAACCGCGCAGGGGCCAGGCCAGAGGGGATGCAGGAGAAAGTTCAGGTTTGGGGATGTTCAGGTCCAATCGTCCCCCAGGAATTACCAGCTCTTGCCCCGGCTCCAGGGCTTTGTCATCATCTAGATGGTTGGGAAGATAGCGGATGATGGCCTCAGGCGAGACGTGCCATTTTTGTGCGATGGAGGCTAATGTTTCTCCTGCTCGCACCTTATGGATGGCTCCGGGCATGGGCAAAATACGCAGCACCTGTCCTACGGTAAGGTAATCGGGGTTGCGGTAGAGTTTAGGGTTACAATAGCGTAGAGTGTCCACATCCAGTCCGAATTGGTTGGCGATGCCCCACATGGTGTCGCCATATTCCACGGTGTAGGTGATGATATGGGTGCGGTGCGACCTGGCTGCTTTTTGTAAGATGTCGCAGTTGATGGGGTAGAGGTCTGGAATCGGGCCTGGGGGACAAGGACCGCCTTCGGCGAGGGCAGGGGCCGTGGGAAAGATCAATAGTCCCAACAGCACAACCATGATGGCGGCCATGCCTCCAGCCATAAAAAGGAGGTGTTTATTTTTCATGAAGGCGATCTTAGCATGTCTTGTGGTTGTGGACAAGCCCGACTGATAAATTCTGTTGGCGCTTTCTTTGTTTCTTGTTTTTTAAGTAGTGGATGATATGACTTTAAAATAAACTTTGGAGACGATTCCAACTCATCAGACGAAGATCGACGAAAAGATGAATGTGGACGAAGCGAACCATCGTCTATGTTTGTCAAAATGTGCAGCACCTTTCTCTAGTACTCAGTCAAATGTAGTTTGATGGAAATCCTCTTGTGGCCGTGGCCTTTACCATCGAGTAAACTCGGACTCTCCAGGCGCTTTGCGCCAGCGGTCGACCTCCGTCGACCGTCTCTGGTTGGTGAAGGGACGGCGTA
>CAZYSY010000016.1:0-10650 GCA_964650295.1 uncultured Caldilineales bacterium
ATCGAGCTCATTGGCGAAGACTCCCAGTGCTCCGCGGAGGGTGGACAGACCGCGGCCACCAAGCTGGCCTCTGATAGCACCCTGTTGGGCGTCATTGGCACCAACTGCTCCAGCGCTGGCGAACCTGCCGCTGCTATCCTCAGTGATGCCGGTATGGTCCTGATCTCCCCCTCGAACACGGCTCCCTCTCTGACGGCTCCCGATACCCATCAGCCTGGCTACCTGCGCACAGCGCACAACGACAAGGTGCAGGGCAAAGCCATGGCCACCTTTGCCTACCAGGAGTTGGGCAAGAAGAGTGCGGCCACGATTCATGATGGCAGCCCCTATGCAGAGCAGCTGCAACAGGTCTTTGCGGATGTGTTCAGCGAGGAAGGAGGTGCAATTGTAGCACAAGAGGCAGTGAACGTGGGCGACACCGACATGCGTCCGGTGCTGACCAGCATAGCCACCAACAAGCCTGAGTTCCTGTACTATCCGATCTTCATTGCCGAGGGTGCGTTCATCACCCGCCAGGCGAAAGAGGTGAATGGTCTGGAAGAGACCACGTTGGCCGGATCCGACGGCATGATCTCGCCCGACTTCATCGAAGCGGCCGGAGATGCAGCCGAGGGCATGTACATTTCAGGGCCGAACCTGAACTTCGAGAACGAATTGGGCAAGCATTTCCTGGAGGTGCATCAGGAGAAGTATGGCGAGCCGCCCATCAGCGCCTTCCATGCTCACGCCTATGACGCCACCAACATGCTGCTCAACGCCATCGCCAAAGTGGCCGTGAAAGACAAGGATGGCAACCTGTATATTGGTCGCCAAGCCCTACGTGATGCGTTGTTCGCCACCAAGGATATGAAGGGCATCACCGGCACCATCACCTGTGATGAATATGGTGACTGCGCCGATCCTCAGATCGTCATCAATCAGATTCAGAATGGCGAGTATGTGCCAGTCTGGTCTGAGGCCCAAGGATGGCTGAACAAGTAACATCATCGAGAATTGGAAGTCCGGAGTGCATGGACGCATTTCGGACTTCTTTTCCTTCTCTGATGAATTTCATCGCCGAAAAAGGGATGGGCCGCGGGGTTTACGGTCCATCCCCTTCGCTTGTCATGGAGGACGTGCTATGTTGCATAAATTTATGCGGAAGTACGATACCACGGACATCGTAATGTGGCTGATCGGGCTGGGGTTGCTGGCTGCCGTGCTATACGGGTCTTATGTGACGCTATCATCGGGGAAGTACGATCCCAGCGTCTGGTTGGATTTCACCATCTTTGGATTAGCGCAAGGCAGCGTTTATGCACTGATTGCTTTAGGATACACACTGGTGTATGGCATTCTATTTATGATTAACTTCGCCCATGGCGAGGTGTTTACCGGAGGTGTGTTTACCGCTTATTTTGTGGCCATCGCCATGGAAAATTCTGGCTTCATCGAGCGCCATTGGGTTCTGGCATTGTTGATTTTGATGGCTGTGGCCATGACAGTATCGGTGTTGGTGGCGATCGTTTTGGAACGTATTGCTTATCGTCCGTTGCGAGGCGCGCCTCGCCTAGTGCCACTCATCACTGCCATCGGCGCTTCGTTCTTTCTGCAATACACGTATCGCGGCATCTACGGTTCGGGCGTTAAGACGTATCCTGATTTCCCGGCATTGGATGGTAAGCTGAATGCTTTTGGTCGTGAATGGCCGATCCTCACCACGCAGGCGTTGGTGATTGTGGTGGCCGCGATTATGATGGTGTTTCTGTATTGGTATGTGCAGAAGACCAAGGCAGGAAAGGCTATGCGGGCCGTGGCCGAGGATAAAGAAGCCGCGGCCTTGATGGGCATTGATGTGGATCGCGTCATCGTCAATACATTCGCTCTGGGAGGAGCCATGGCGGGGGTGGCTGGTATCCTGTACGCCATGCTATTCAAACAGGTGAACGCTTTCATGGGCTTCATTCCTGGCATCAAGGCCTTTACCGCTGCGGTGTTGGGCGGCATCGGCAATGTGCCCGGAGCCATGTTGGGCGGTCTTTTCCTGGGTATTGTGGAGTCTCTGGGCCCCAGCCTGATTCTGGATGGCCTGGGCATCCCTTCGCCCTACCAGCTCAAGGATGCTATCGCCTTTACGCTGCTGGTGTTGGTGCTCATCTTCCGCCCCACCGGCATCCTGGGCGAACGGCTCTCAGAGAAGAAAGCATAAGGAGGCAATGGCATGGATAAAGAATTGAAATTTTCCTGGACGGATATCCTGAAGTTTGGCGCCATTGCCGGTGTTGTCGCCATCTATGTCATTCTGGTCGGCATGGTCGAGGCGTTCAATGACCGGTATATCATCTCGGAGACCGTAAACTTGGGGCAGATTGCCCTGTTCTCACCAGTTTTTCTGTTGGGCTACTTTGCCGCCAATACCGCTCGACAGATCAAATCTACAGGCTTTGCTGTACTTTCGAGCGCCCTGGTTGGTTTGATTAGTGGCATTTTTGTAGCGGCGTTGCTGGTTGCGGGCACGAACATCAATCTACGTTCGATCTTCCTCAATGTTTCTCCTGAGCTGTTGAAGATTTTGCATCTCGGACAAGAAACAATGGCGCTGGCCATTGTCGCCAATTTGATCATCAGCGCTTTGGTCGGGCTTTTGGGAGGTTTGTTCGCACTGACGCCTCATAAGTGGAGTAACGCATTACTGGTGGGGCTCAGCATTGTGCTGCTGATGGGCATCATGCAGGAATTGATGACCATTACTTTTGGCAATAAAGATTGGTACAAACCCATTGGCAAATTCATTTACGCCCAAAAAGGTCTTTCGTGGGGAGGCACGGTCTTCTTCCTTCTGGTCGGCATGGCCTATAGCCTGTGGCGAAGTTCGGGCAAGCTTCGCCCCGCCGCCCGGGTGGCTAAGATGCCTGCCAAACAGCGCATGACCATCAGCCTTACAGCCTGGGCGTTGGGGCTGCTGATCCTCCTGGCGCTGCCTAAATTCCTGGGCTCTTATCCCAGTGAGATTTTGACCACCGTTGGCATTTACATCATCATGGGGCTGGGCCTGAATATCGTGGTTGGTTTTGCGGGCCTGTTGGACCTGGGGTATGTGGCCTTTTTCGCCATTGGCGCGTACACCGTGGGCATCCTCACCACGACCGGTAAGCTGGCCACGCTGGGCTGGTCGTTTTGGATGGCGCTCCCTGTGGCAGTATTCCTGGCGATGATGGCGGGCGTGATTCTGGGCATTCCGGTGCTGAAGATGCGAGGCGACTATCTGGCCATCGTCACCCTGGGGTTCGGCGAGATCATCCGTGTGGTGGTGCTTTCCGACTGGCTGAAGCCCTACATCGGAGGCGCTCAGGGCATTTTGCAAATTCCCAAACCACACATTGGCGATTTTGTCTTCAAAAAGCCTGAGCAGATGTATTACATTGTGTTGGTGGGCATCTTGCTGGTGGGATATGTGGCCTGGCGTTTGCGTGATGCGCGCGTTGGGCGGGCCTGGAAGGCGCTGCGGGAGGATGAAGATGTGGCCGAGGCCATGGGCATTCATTTGGTGAGCACCAAATTGCTCGCTTTTGCCACTGGTGCAGCCTTTGCCGGTCTGGCCGGAGCCATCTTTGCAGCCAAGTTAGGCTCGATTTTCCCCCACAGCTTCAATCTCATTGTCTCCATCAATGTGCTTTCTCTGATCATCGTCGGCGGCATTGGCAGCCTGCCCGGCGTCATTGTGGGCGCGCTTATTTTGGTGGGCTTGCCTGAATTGCTACGCGAGTTCGCAGATTTCCGCATGCTCTTCTATGGCGCGTTGTTGGTGGCAATGATGTTGGTGAAGCCGGAAGGGTTTGTGCCCGAAAAGACCCATGCCCGGGAGTTGCACGATGAGCCCTTGGAGCCAGAAGTCGCCCCTGAAGCCCCCGTTCGTGAGGCCATCTAAGGAGGAGATCATGACGACAGTGACGAAATCTGAATTCATTTTGGAAACGGTTCATGTTACCAAGCAGTTTGGCGGCCTGACGGCGGTGAAAGACTTGAGCATCCAGGTGCCGCAGAAATCGATTTACAGCGTTATCGGCCCCAATGGCGCGGGCAAGACCACTTTCTTCAATTGCATCACTGGCTTTTACAAGGTCACCGAGGGCGATATCATCCTGGATGGCGAGTCCATTGTGGGCCTGCGCCCCGATATCATCGTCAAAAAGGGTATCTCCCGCACTTACCAAAACATCCGCCTGTTTCAAAATCTGACCGCGTTGGAAAATGTGATGGTGGGGCATCACCCCCGCATGAAGGCGGGCTGGTTTGGCGCTGTGCTCAATACGCCTGGCGCCCGTCATGAAGAGGCGGCCACTCGTAAGTTGGCGATGGATTTGTTGGAGTTCGTCGGTTTGAAAGGCTTTGAGTACGAATTGGCCACCAACCTGCCTTATGGGCAGCAACGACGATTGGAGATCGCCCGGGCCCTGGCCAGCGAGCCCAAACTACTTTTGTTGGATGAGCCCACCGCGGGCATGAATCCCAGCGAGACTGAGGAAATGACCGAGTTCATCGATAATCTGCGCAAGGAACTGGGCATTACTGTATTACTCATCGAGCACGATATGCGCGTGGTCATGACCATTTCCGACATCATCACCGTGTTGGATTACGGCGAGAAGATCGCCGAAGGCAAGCCGGAAGATGTTCGCGCAAATCCCCGGGTCATCGAGGCCTATCTCGGCCGCGGGGCCGCCACTCAGCACGAAGCGCAGGCAGCGTAAGGGGGTATCAGGATGGCACTTCTTACATTGGACAATGTTCACACCTACTACGGCAACATCCACGCCCTCAAAGGCATTTCCATCACAGTGGACGAGGGGGAGATTGTCACCCTCATCGGCGCCAATGGCGCGGGCAAATCCACCACGCTGAAGACCATCAGCGGTTTACTTTATCCGCGACATGGCAAGGTGTATCTTGAGGATAAGGACCTGACCAAGTTTCGAGCGCATGAAATCGTGCAGATGGGCGTGATCCACGTTCCCGAAGGTCGCCGCGTCTTCTCCCGCCTGACGGTGATGGAAAATCTGGAGATGGGCGCATTCACCCGCAAGGATAAATCGGGCGTGCAACAGGACCTGGAACGGGTTTTTGAACTTTTCCCTCGCCTGAAAGAACGACGCACTCAGGTGGCGGGCACCCTCAGCGGCGGCGAGCAACAAATGTTGGCCATGGGCCGGGCGCTGATGAGCGATCCCCGCATCTTGCTGCTGGACGAGCCCTCCATGGGGTTGGCCCCGGTGCTGGTGGACCTGATCTTCGACACCATCCGCGAGCTCAACGAGCAGGGAATGACCATTTTGCTGGTGGAGCAGAACGCGTTGCTGGCTCTGGACGTGGCGGATCGGGGCTATGTGCTGGAGACCGGCGTCATTGCTTTATCTGGGAACGCTGAAGACCTGGCGAACAATCCTCAGGTCAAGGAAGTCTATCTGGGCGGCGCTTAATCGCATTTCCCACAACCCACGCGCACAGAAGAAAAGTTCAACCGAAAAGCGCGGTGCATGTTACAATGAGTATCGAATATCGTAACAGGCGCCGCGCATTTGCGCGTGCAAAACAATCCACCCTTTGTCGAAGCCTGAATCCAGGCGTCCACTTCCTGGTAGAGCATGAATCCTTCAACGTCCCCATACGCCAATCTTTTCGAGACTTCATGACAAATATAGTGCGCCTGAAACAGTACAGAAATAATGCTCATTGCGTATCCACCTAACACGTCGAGGTTATTATGACACCAGAACAAGCTTATCAGGACCTCTTGCAGCGTTCCCGCGAACTGGCCATCATTGGCTCTGCCAACGCAGTGCTGGGATGGGATCAAGAGGTGAACATGCCCCCCAAAGGTGCACAGTGGCGCGCGGAGCAAAGCGCTTATCTTTCAGGCCTGGCGCATCGCAAAGCCACCGATCCCGAGATCAACGATCTGCTCAACGTCATTGAAGAGAGCGATCTTATCCGCGATCCGTTAAGCGATGTGGCGGTGAACGTGCGTGAATGGCGACGCGCATACGATCGGGCCACCAAGCTGCCCACCGAGTTCGTGGAGCAATTTTCCCGCACCGCTTCGCTGGCCCAGCACGTTTGGGCCGAGGCCCGCGCCAAAGCCGATTTCAGCCTGTATGCGCCCAAGCTGGGCGAGCTTATCGAGCTGACCAAACAGAAGGCGGAATACTATGGCTATGACGATCAGCCTTACGACGCCCTGCTGGATGAATTCGAGCCGGGCGAGAAGACCGAGAACGTGAAGCAGCTCTTTGCGGGCCTGCGGGAGGAGCTGGTGCCTTTCCTGCAGGAACTGGTCAATGCCCCCAAACAGCCTGATCCCGCCATCGTTGAGGAGCGGGATTATCCGGTGGAGCGCCAGCGTATTCTGGGCGAGATGGCCTCGGCCGCGTTCGGGCTGGATTATGCATCCGCACGGCTGGATGTGAGCACCCATCCTTTTAGCACGAACTTTGGCCCGGGCGATCAGCGCATCACCACCCGCTTCGATCCCCGCAACTTCGGCGATTCCTTCTTCAGCATCCTGCACGAAACGGGACACGCACTTTATGAACAGAATTTGCCCGACGAGTTCTTCGGCCAGCCCCGGGGCGAGGCGGTCTCCCTGGGTATCCATGAATCCCAATCGCGCACCTGGGAAAACCTGGTGGGACGCAGTGAGGCGTTTTGGCGCTATTTCTATCCCCTCACCAGGCGGATGTTCCCCAAAACCCTGGCCGATGTGAGCCAGGAAGACTTCCACTTCGCAGTCAATGCGGTGAAACCGGGCTTCATCCGCGTGGATGCGGACGAGGTCACCTACAACCTGCACATCATGCTGCGCTTCGAGATCGAGCAGGCCATCATCAACGAGGGGCTGCCCGTGGAAGAAATTCCCGCTACCTGGAATGCACTGTTCAGAGAGTATCTTGGTTTGGATGTGCCCGACGACAGCAAGGGGGTGCTGCAAGACATCCACTGGTCCTTCGGCGCCATGGGGTATTTCCCCACCTATGCCCTGGGCAATCTCTACGGCGCTCAGTTCTTTGCTCAGGCTCGCAAAGACATTATCGATCTGGACGACCAGTTCGCGGCCGGCAATTTCGAGCCCCTGCTGAACTGGCTGCGGGAGCACATCTACCAGCACGGCCAGCGCTATCGGGCGCAGGAACTGGTGAAAGTGGTCACGGACGCGCCCCTGAGCTACAAGCCGCTGATGACCTATCTGCGTGACAAATACAGCAAGCTCTACGGACTTGCATGACAGCCCGCAGGCGGCAGCTACGCCGATAAAATGATCAGGGACCGGAGATGAGCACCGGGGAAGTACATATTCCAACCCCCTTCGGTCCTCTGTTCCGGCCCGTCTTCACTCATCTTCCCCACGTTGCCGCCGGAAATTTCTCACGAACGACGTAAACGCTATCTGTAGACAGGAGTCACCATGCCAAAATTGTTTCTCATCCACTGGGATGATAGTGAAATCGAAGCCTATGCCGACGAACTGCGCGAGCTGGGCTGGGTCGTTGAATTCGAGGCGATGGATGGATCGCTGGCCTATCGTCGCGTCAAAGAATGGCAGCCCGATGTCGTGGTGATCGATTTGCGTTATCTTCCCGCCCACGGACGCATGACTGGCATGATTCTAAAGAAGGCTCCCGCCACCTGGGAAATCCCATTGATTTTTGTGGGGGGGACGCCGGAGGCTGTTGTCAAAACCGAAGAAGCCGTCTTCGATGGCCGTTTTATCAGTCCAGAAGCATTGCCCCAGGTGCTGGAAGCGTACAAGACATCCGATTGAGCGCTTGCCCGGCCAATTGATCAGCGTTGTTGTAATCGATTACGCCACCACGCGCCCGGCTTTAATCACCGTTTTCACAGCGTTTTTGCCGAATTCGTATGCAAGATGGCGGTAGTCCCTGGCGTCGAGGATGAGAATGTCGGCCCATTTGCCCGGCTGCAGCGAACCCGCCAGATCGCCCAACCCCACGGCATAGGCCGCATTGATGGTGATGGCGTTCAACGCTTCGGCCGGAAGCAACTTTAGATAACGGGTTGCGATGGCCATCACCATGGGAAGTGATGGGGTGGGGGCAGAGCCAGGGTTGATATCGGTGGCCAGGGCCAGGATGGCGCCTGAATCGACGATGGCCCGGGCGTCAGCAAAATGACAACTGCCCAGATTGAAATTCACCGCGGGGATGACCACCCCCACGGTGGAAGAGGTTGCCAGGAGCTCGATTTCCTCTGCCGGGGTCATATCCAGATGATCCACCGACGCTGCCCCCATCTCCACCGCCAGCTTCACCCCGCCCAGGTTTTTGAATTCATCGGCATGGAGTTTGGGGATCATGCCATGGGCCTGGCCCGCAGCCAATACCCGCTCGCTCTGGGCCACATCGAATACGCCTGCTTCGCAAAACACATCGCAAAAGAAGGGGAGGCCCTGGCGGGCGAAGTGGCTGGTTTCATACCAGGCCGCGGCCGCGGGGATCATTTCTTTTACTACCAAATCTACATAATCTCCGGTGCGTCCCTGAAATTCAGGCGGGACAGCGTGTGCGCCCAGGAAGGTGGGCGCCAGCGTCATGGGGTGGGCGTCATTCAGCTGCTCGATGGTTTGTAGCAGTTTGAGTTCGGCGGCCAGACTGAGCCCATAACCTGTTTTCACTTCGGCAGTGGTTGTCCCCAGCGATAACATTTCATCCAATCGTTGTTGAGTTTCTATCTGCAACTGCTGTGCGTCAGCTTTTCGCACCGCATTCATGGTGCTGACGATACCTCCACCCGCTGCCATAATTTCCATGTAGGTTGCGCCCTTGATACGCATTTCGAATTCGGCCACGCGGTCGCCCGTGTAGATCGCGTGGGTGTGCGCATCTACGAAACCGGGCGTGACCACCTTGCCCGCTGCATCGATGGTGGTGTGGGCCTCGTAGCGGGCCAGCAGCTCAGAAGTGGGGCCGACCGCCAGAATTACGCCATCCTGTACAGCCACGGCGCCATCTGAAATGAGCCCGACATCCGCCATGGCCGGGCCTCGTTTGGGGCCTACACTGGCGCAAGTGACCAATGGATCGGCATGGATGATGAGAAGATCAATTGATTTCGACATTGCAAAGCCCTGATGAGAGAATGTGCGGGCGAGAAGGTTGCCCTTGTCCTCAGATCGTAATCGTGGGCACGGGCTTTGTCAACTAGATGTGGCATAATTAGGGAAGTTTGACGTTCCTGGTTCTTGGTTCGGACAGATAGAACTGATTTTCACTGACCAATGAGGCATCTATGAGACCCGTCAGTATCGTTGGCATCGGCCAAATTCCGGTGCAAAAACAGACAAAACAAAGTCTGCGGCAGATGGCCGCCCAGGTAGTGTCTCTGGCCATGACCGATGCAGAGGTGGAGAGCGTGGATGCGCTTTTTGCCGGCAACATGCTGGGTGATGAGCTGCAAGGGCAGAAGCATGTGGCGGCGTTGATCGCAGATGAGGCAGGTCTGGTGGGCGTCGAAGCCCTGGACGTACGCGCCGCAACGGGCACTGGCGCGGCCGCACTGCGTATGGCCTATCTGGCCGTGGCCAGTGGCGAGGCGGATCTGGCCATTGCTGTGGGGGTGGAAAAGATGAGCGATGGCGTGCCCACGCCCGTGTTGGCCAAAGCGCTAGACGCCGAGCAGGAAGTGGTCAATGGCGATACGCTTATCGGCAAGAATGCGGAGATCATGCGTCTTTACATGAAGAAATACCATGTGCCCGATGACGCCTTCGTCAATTTTGCCCTCAATGCCCATCACAACGCCCGCACCAATCCTTATGCGCTTTTCAAGGATAAGGAAGTTAACCGGGAGATTGTGCTGAACTCACGCATCATTCAATATCCCTTGCGTCTTTTCGATAGCTCTCCCATCTGTGATGGCGCTGCTGCTGTGGTGCTGGCTCCTACCCAGGAGGCCAGGGCCTATTCTCCGCATCCTGTGCGCATTTTGGGCGCGGGCGTGGCCACCGATCGCTTCCGGGTGTTCGATCGCGCCGATCCTCTCTTTTTGGAGGCTTCCCATCTTTCGGCGCTCAAGGCTTTTCGACACGCCAATGTGCACCGTCGGGATGTTGATTTCTTCGAATTACATGACGCGTTCAGCATCATGGCTACCATGATTCTGGAGGCGGTGGGCTACGCCAAACAGGGTGAGGGATGGCGTTTGGCCCAGGAAATGCGCATCGGACGCGATGGAGATATTCCCATTGCCACCATGGGAGGCCTCAAGGCTCGTGGTCATCCCATTGGAGGCACGGCGTTGTATCAGGCGTGTGAAATTGTGCTGCAACTGACTGGCCGAGCCGGTCCAAACCAGCTTCCCAATCCTGAAATCGCCATGATGCAAAGTGTGGGAGGCGCGGGCACAACCATCATTACCCACATCTTTGGGGTGTAAGAGGCTTACATCTCCCCGCCATATTATGGGTTACGAATCTGGACCCCCTTCATCATGTAGAATTCGGTCAATTCAAACCCCAGGCGACGGTAATAGTTGCGCGTGCCAATGGCGGCGATGACTGCAAGCTGGTCGAAGCCCGCGTCCCGGGCGATGGTTTCGGCCCGGGCGACCAGTTGTGCGCCCAACCCGCTGTGCTGGGCCTCGCCCCGGCTATCTTTGCCC
>CAZYSY010000017.1:0-9526 GCA_964650295.1 uncultured Caldilineales bacterium
TGGATCAGCGAAGGCGTGAATCAAGCCATGCTGGCGCGGCTAGACCCCTTGCTGCAAGTTCCGGCCGACCTCAGCGACGAGGAAGTGGACCAGCTTCTGGCCTTCCTCGCCGCGCTCACCGATCCTGCGGCCAAAGATCTGGCAAAAACCATTCCGGAACGCGTTCCCAGCGGGCTGCCCGTCTCGGATGACGCTGCGGTGATTCAGGACTTCTTGCAAGACAAGCCCTTTGTGCGGCATCCATAATTTGCCCTTCAACATCACCACAGTGCGGTATTCCCGGGCGTTCAAGAGATGCGTTGCAATTTTAGGGCAATGCGTGTATCGGAGTGCTGGCCTTGAACCCAGCAGATGCCGATCCTATTTTTGCCTTCCTCCACGCCCCGAGACGGCGAATTTTAGCGTCCTTTTTCGTCTTGGCGTCGTTGCTAAACAAGACAATGAAAGTCAAATAACTTTTGAGATCACTTAACAGTGAATTTTGTGAATATCAACAATTAAATTATACTTTTCAAAACAACTGTGATTGCTCCTCCCGCACCCCCATATGACTGCAAACGCCATGCCTCCGATACGCGTCTTGCTTGCTGATGATCACCCGGTCTTGCGAAAAGGAATTCGCACGATCCTGGAAATGGAAGATGATATCACGGTGGTTGCCGAGGCGGGCGATGGCGAAGAGGCGCTACGCCTTGTCCAAGAAACTGCCCCCGATGTCCTGGTGCTCGATGTCTCCATGCCTAAAAAGTCGGGCCTTGATGTGATAAAGGCATTGACGGCGCAGCAGGTAGACACACATATACTGGTGTTAAGCGCCTATGACGATGAGAATTTCATCACGGAAATGATCGAAGCGGGTGCAGCGGGCTATTTATTGAAAAGGGAAGCCTTGGAAACCATCGTCGAAGCTGTTAGAGGCGTTTCGGTCGGAGAGACAGGTTGGTTCAGCAAAGCCATCATCGAAAAAATAATTCAGCAAGCGCAAAAACAACCATCAACTCAACCTAAACTTACCGAACGTGAAAAAGAAATTTTGCAGTATCTCGCCCAAGGTTGGAAAAATGTCCAAATTGCGAACAAGCTGAACATCTCAGAAAGAACGGTGCGATATCATTTACGCAACATTTATGATAAGGTTGGAGCGGATTCAAGAGGTATGGCGATTGCATGGGGAGTGCGGCACGGGTTCGGGAAAAGTGCCAAAACAGAATAGAAACCTCCACGCAGATAGAGACATCAACCAAATTCAGTCGATCACGATTTGCCATGATGCGCAGAGCCGGATCCGTGATCCAGCGGTGATTCGAGCGTCAAACCCGCCAGATTGCGAATCCGACTGGACACATACTCTCGCAATCGCGATCTCCTGAAATTGAATTTTTGAAAACTGTCGTAGCAGACAGGATATTTTTTGATAATTTGTGCTATAATTATTTAATTGGAGCGCGGATACTATTTGAGCGTGCGACAGGAAAATCTAATCTCACAACACTGCCAACAGGAGGTTCCCAATGGCTAATCGATTTCAACGGATCATCCATCTGCTTTCGACGGATCATCAATTCCAGCAATTGTTTTTGACCAACCCCCAAGCTGCTCTTTCCAACTTTGATTTACCGGAGGAAGAAAGGGAAGTTCTGCTTGCCATGCACAGCGAATTGATGGATAGAAACGGTGCGTTGGGTCCAGAAGGCCCCTTCCCCGGTTGGAATTTCAAAACTGAGCCAGCGTTGGGTCCAGAAGGCCCCTTCCCCGGTTGGAATTTCAAAACCCAAGAAACTATAAGCTCCACCTAGTACTCAGTCAAATGTAGTTTGATGGAAATCCTCTTGTGGCCGTGGCCTTTACCATCGAGTAAACTCAGACTCTCCAGGCGCTTTGCGCCAGCGGTCGACCTCCGTCGACCGTCTCTGATTGGTGAAGGGACGGCGTAGGCCGTCCGTTGGCCAGAGGCCTCTAGAGATCGACTTCAGTCGGCCTGTCGGGCCGGCCGTCGCCTTCTTCCCTCAAAGCAGACTTGATTTAGTACTAGTATTGGGTTGGATCTATAGACTGTAATCTGGCAACCTGACACCAATCTCATATTCACGTTTGTCCACCGACAGTGGTGATGTTTTGCCCCCATACTGAATCGTGCGGGATGGCTCGCTCATTCCAGCTTGAAGCCCCGCAGCCGCAGGGAGTTGGTGACCACGAAGATGCTGCTGAAGGCCATAGCGCCCGCGGCGATGATGGGGTTGAGCAGGCCCGCGGCCGCCAGGGGGATGCCGATGATGTTGTAGATGAAGGCCCAAAACAGGTTCTGCTTGATGGTGCGCATGACGCCTTTGCTCAGCTTCAATGCCCGGTAGAGGCCCGTGAGGTCGCCGCGAATGAGGGTGATGTCCGCGGTTTCCATGGCGACATCCGTGCCTGTGCCCATGGCGACGCCCACATCGGCCTGGGCCAGCGCGGGTGCGTCGTTGATGCCGTCGCCCACCATGCCCACCAGCTTTCCCTCCTCTTGCAGCCGTTTGATTTCCGCGGCTTTGTCCGAGGGCGGCACCTCGGCCAACACCCGATCGATGCCTGCTTGCTCCGCAATGACCGCGGCGGTGCGGGCGTTGTCGCCCGTCATCATCACCACCTCCAGGCCCAGGCCGTGCAGCTTGGCCACCGCCTCCCGGGCGTTGGCCTTCAGCGTGTCCGCCACCGCAATCACGCCCGCCAAACGACCATCGACTTCCACAAACATCACGGTTTTGCCCTGGCTCTCCAGCGCCAACCGGGCGTCGTGGGACGCATCATCCCTTTGCCTCGCGTTCAGTTTGCCCACGAAGAGCTTGCTGCCGCTCACATTGGCCCGCACGCCCGCGCCGGTCACCGCCTGAAAGTCGGTGGCCGCGTACAGGGGCAGACTGCGCTCCCTGGCTGCGGCTACCATGGCCTCGCCCAGGGGGTGCTCGGAGCCATGCTCGGCGCTGGCGGCCAGGGCCAGCAGCGCGTCCGCGGGCGTCAGGTCTCCAACGATGGCGGGCGGGGTCCAATCCGCCGCGGGGATGACATCGGTCAGGCTGGGTTTGCCCTCGGTCAGGGTGCCGGTTTTGTCCAGCACGATGGCGTCGAGCTTGTGAGCGCTTTCCAGGGCCTCGCTGTTTTTGAAGAGGATGCCCATCCTGGCTCCGCGGCCTGTGCCCACCATGATGGCTGTGGGCGTGGCCAGGCCCAGCGCGCAGGGGCAGGAGATGACCAGCACTGCCACCGCGTTGATCAGAGCGATGGTGAAGCCCGCGCCCAGCGCCAAATACCAGGCCAAAAAGGTGACTCCGGCGATGGCGATGACCACGGGCACGAACACGCCCGCCACCTGATCCGCCAGCTTTTGGATGGGCGCTTTCGAGCCCTGGGTCTCCTCCACCAGGCGAATGATCTGAGCCAGCGCGGTCTCCTGCCCCACCCGCGCGGCCCGAATGCGCAACATCCCCTGCTTGTTGATGGTTCCGCCGATGACCTCATCGCCGGGCAGCTTATCCACGGGGATGCTTTCGCCCGTGAGCATGGATTCATCCACCGCACTGGCGCCCGAAAGCGTCACGCCATCCACCGGGATGCGCTGGCCGGGCCGCACTATCACCACATCCCCCACCTGCACCTGGGCGATGGGGACTTCCAGCTCCTGACCATCGCGCTCGATGGTCGCGGTTTTGGGCCGCAGCGCCATCAACGCCCGAATGGCCTCAGAAGTTGCGCCTTTGGCCCGGGCCTCCAGATATTTGCCCAGGCGGATGAGGGTGATAATGACCGCGGCCGTCTCGAAGTAAACATGTTCGCCCAAGCTGGCGACGCCCAGGCTGGGGGCCAGCAGCACGGCCACGCTGTAGAAATACGCGGTCGAAGAGCCCATGGCGATGAGCACATCCATGTTGGGCGCGCCATGCTTGATGGCCTTCCAGCCGCCGGTGTAATAATCTTTGCCCACATAGAACTGCACGGGCGTGGCCAGAGCCAGCATCAACCAGTTGACCCAAGACTGCGTGGCCCACGCGCCCAGCAGCCCAAAATCCCGACCCATGGAGAGCAGGAACAGGGGCAGGGTGAAAGCGACGCCCATGATGAGGAGACGGCGTTGGCGGGCCATCTCGGCCTCCCGGGCCCGACGCTCCGCGTCCTGCTCCGCCTCTTCATCCAGGCCCGTGGTCTCGATGACATGATAGCCCAAATCCTCCACCAGCTCCTTCACCGCCGCCATGTCGAGGATGGCGGGATCGTAGCGGATGCTGGCTTTCTCCGTGGCCAGATTCACCGACGCCTCCGCCACGCCCGGCAGGCGTTTCAGATTTCGTTCGATGGTGAGGACGCAATTGGCGCAGGTCATACCCTCGATGGGCAGCACGGCCTGGGCGCTGGCGTTGGTGTGCGGGGATGGGGGTGTTGTGGTGGTCATAGGAGCGCTTTGGAAGCGTTGTCTGGCGTGATGCGTGATGTCCTTGCGTTTCACGTTCAATTGGTCGGCGCGTAACCCGCCTCGGCCAGCATGGCCCGGGCCCGCTCCAGCGCCGCGTCGCTTTCGTAGGTCACCAGCACAGTCTTGGCCGCGACGTCGCCTTCGACGTACTCGACGCCATCCACGAACTTCAGCTCGCGCTTGATGGACATGAGGCAATGGTGGCAGGTGATGGTGGGGATGGAGAATGTCGTTTGCATGGTGCACCTCGGCGTACTGAACACTGAACACTGAATACTGAATACTGATCAAACTCCTCCCACCATACGCCCGTTTTCACTCCGCTTCTGTAATCCCTCCTCCCGTTGTTACCAAAATGATAACAAAATGTCACAAAAAGCTGCGGCCCGAACGCCGTCGAGACGCTCGGGCCGCACACCCCAAAGCATTAGGAGGCTATCCCTCACAAAGAGGGCGAACCAACTGCTTTTAGATTGTTTCCCAGAGCAGAAGGTTACATCGCTTGACTGTGGCTACCAGAACCACCAGGCGTTGCTTCACTGATAGCCATACGTAAACCAGCATCGCTTTCGATTATTTCTCCACAGGCAGGCCTGCCTTCTGCCAGGCAAGAATGCCGCCTGCCATGTTATGCACATTGTCAAAGCCTTGTTCTCGTAGAAATTTTGTGGCCTGACCGCTACGATTGCCTGAGCGGCAGGTCATGACTACAAATTTGTCTTCGGGAATTTCGTTGATCCGATCAGGTAGTGATCCCAGAGGAATAAGCTTGACGTTGGGAATGTGTCCTTCATCATATTCCCACTGTTCGCGAACGTCGATAAGCACCACATCAGGGTTGTTGCGGATGTTGTTTACCTGTTGTGTGGTTAATTCGAGAGGGAGTGAGGCCATATCGATCTGGTGGGGCGATTCCGCCACTGGAGCTTGCGCCCCGGCGCAACTCGATATGAGCAATGCGACGAAGAGGAGGAATAATGGGAATGTCGTGATGTATTTCATTTGTGCAACCTCGTGTGTGGTGTGTGTGGAGGGGGAAGAAACGATTACTTTTTGCGTTTCCTACCTTTTTTCGATTTACCATGTTTCCTTGGGGTGTGGTTGCGCGTCCGAACATCTGCTGACGTTGACGTCTTGCGGATGAAATGGTTGTAAAGCAGTCCTAATACACCAATGGTCATGGAGATGAGCGAGATGACTGAAGCGGTTGGAAGTGAGCCCAAAGTCCAGGCGTCGGGACGGAAAAACAGCTCGATGAAGAAACGGCCTAATGGGTAGTAAATTAGATAGAAGAATAGCAAATCTCCGGTGCGAAGTTTGTCACCAAACTTTTTGAATGCTAATACCATCAACACCACGCCTGCAAAATTCCAGATGGATTCATAAAGAAAGGTGGGATGAAAACGGGTGTCTGGGCCCAAAATGTTACAATTGTATTGCTCATAGAATTGGCGATTGACGCAGTCGATTTTGATGCCCCAAGGCAGCGTCGTAGGCGGGCCAAATAGCTCTTGATTCACAAAGTTGCCCCAGCGCCCGACGGATTGCGCCAGCAGCAGGCCGGGCGCTGCAAAGTCGGCCCACTGAAAGAAGTTGAGTTTTTTGTACCAGGTATAACCCAGCACTCCAATGATACCCCCAATGAAACCGCCATAGATGCCCAGCCCGGCAAAGCCGCCGTTGCGGGGGATGAAGATATCCATGGGGTGTTCTTTGTAGTAATCCCAACCGATGCCCACCGCGGGGCGCGAGAAGACATGGTACAGCCGGGCGCCGATGATGCCCAAAATCAACACAATGATCAGCATATTCCAAACATGATCGGGATTCTGACCTCGCTGTTGGGCCAGCCATGAAGCTAACCATGCGCCCAACACTGCACCTGTGGTGATGATGATGCCATACCAATAAACGGGATATGAGCCGATATGAAATGCAACGGGATCCATGGAGTTCTCCTAAAGCAAAAAATGAAAAGGCAGAAGTTCAACAGTCTGGAGCGTGAAACGTGAAAACATCGCGCATTGCGCATTCCGTATTAGTTCGCAAGCTCAGTAGCAAGGATGGTGCGCACGCCGGCAACCCGATCGAAGAAAGGATAGCGGTCAGAGTCTACATGATCGTGCGCGGAGTACAGTTCGTAGCCAATGATGAGCAAGTAGCCTGAGGCTACGATGAGTGGCCCCCACGGCGGCGTGCGTAAGGCTTTGATCAGTTTGACCATTGAAAGCAGGCGAATCAGAGAAGCTGCGACCTTATTACGTCCGGAAAAACTGCCTTGTAGTGCGATGATCTTAGGCGTGAGTTGTGCTATTTTTTGGTCCGACCCGTTGTAATGTTGCACCAGCGAGCGACTTTCGCGATAGATGGCTTCGGTGGCAAGAAATCTCTCCATGTATGAAGAGACAGCTGTTTTTTCCCTCAGTTTTTCAATTACCTCTCCCATTGTTTCCTGCACTTTTGCGACGTTGTCCTCTCCGATGAGGAAGCTCATCTTTTGCCACGCCTCAATTGCCAGGGTGACGATTTCCTCTCCGCCCATATCTTCGAGGATTTGCTTCACATCAAGGCCCGCCAACTTTGCCGCCTCACGTAGCAGCGCCATGTCCATGCTCAATGCCGCAGTGATGGCGTCAGCCGTGGTTTCTGTGGCGCTTTCCTCGATGCTGATGAGTGTCTGATATATCGTGGCTAGCAGGTCTCGGTCCGCTCCGCGATAGCGAGGGGGATGGATGGTTGGGCGCAGCAATGCGTCGGGATCGGTGAGCGCCTGCTGAATCAGTTGTGCGATGGCGTCATCTCGCATTATTGAGGTGGTTGACCGGCCCGCCAGACGCTCGATGACAGCCAGATCTGCCGCGGCCGCGGCCAAAAGCTGCACCTCGACCCGGCTGCGGGCCTGGGCCGTCTCAGCTTCGCTGAGGGCCGCGACCAGAGCCGCGCCCGCGTCCCGGCTCTCGGCCAGAAAAACGTCAGGCTGGGGCTGCGCCGCCTCCCCGCGCATGACCGTCGGGGGAGCCAGCAAGACTTGTAGATGATTGAGATAGTTGGGGGAAAGGGATGTCATGGGAGCTTTGGGAATGAAGAATGCAAAGTGCAAAGTGGAAGAATGATCTCACGCAAAGGCTAACGTATGCGCCGGGTCGCAGACCCGGCTGGGGACAAGGCTAGGAATGTGCAGAGGCGGGTCTGTGACCCGCCGGCCTCAAGCAACGCCGGAGAGCAGACCCGGCTGGGGGCGCAGGGGTAAAGGAATGTGCAGAGGCGGGTCTGTGACCTGCTAGCCTCAAGCAACGCCGGGTCGCAGACCCGGCTGGGGACGCAGAGAGATGAGAAACGTGCAAAGGCAGGTCTGTGACCCGCCGGCCGCAAGCAACTCCGGGTCGCAGACCCGGCTGGGGACACAGAGAGATGAGAAACGTGCAGAGGCGGGTCTGTGACCCGCCGATCAATCACTCTCCTCCTCCAGTCCAACGGCCATGAGGTAGCCTCGGGCCCGCTCGGTGCGGGGATAGCGGTTCACCAGCTTCCAGAAGCGGGCGCCGTGGTTGGGTTCGAGGAGATGGGCGAGTTCGTGGACGATGACGTAATCCTGCACCCAGCGGGGCATCTGCCCCACCCGGTGGGAGATGCGGATGGTTCCCTGGCTGGGCGTGCAGGAGCCAAAGCGCTTGTTCTGGTTGATCACCCAGCGGATGCTGCGCCAGCGCAGTTTGCCGCCAAAGTAGCGGCGGTTCAGCTCCTGGGCCCGGCGCTGCAGGGCCTCATCCGAGAGCTCCCGGGCCTGCTGTTTGCGCTGGATGCGGGCCTTGAGGTTCTCAATGGCCTCGTTCAGCTCCTTTTCGGAGATGTGCGCGGGCGCTCGCACCACCATCACGTCGCCCTCCATGCGGGCGCTGATGGTCTTGCGGCGGCGGTCACTGCGGATGATCTTGACTTCCATATGTTCCATTATAGCCGGAATGTCGAGGTTTGAGGAAACCGCGCGAGGGAGATGGCCGCGTTCCCTTTTCGTTCGATACGCCCCCTTGTGCTACCATAAGAAATCCCTCCACGCCCCGACCAACAGACCAATGACCTTCGACCCCATCGCCCGTTTCTACGACCTCGACGACGGACGCCCGAGCGCGGCCACCGACCTCTATCTCGGCTTCGCCCCCAAGACCGGCGGCCCCATCCTCGATCTGGGCGTGGGCTCCGCGCGGCTGGCCATGCCCCTGGCCCGCGCGGGCTTCCACGTCACGGGCGTCGATATCTCGCCCGAGATGCTGGCCATTGGGCGAGAGCGGGTCGCGGCCGCGGGCCTGAACGGCCGCATCCAGCTGCTCCAGGCTGATTTCATCGCTCCCCCCGTGGGTGATGGGTTCGCGCTGGCCTACTGCGGCTACAATGCGTTCCTGCATCTCATCGAGGGCGCGGAGCAAATGCGGGCCCTGCAAAACTGGCGGGCTCTGCTGCGCCCGGGCGGGCTGCTGGTCATGGATGTGGAAAATCCCCAACTGGAGGCGCTGGCCGGGCTTTCAGAAACGCTGGAGCTGGAGGAAGTGCTGATGGAGCCGGAGACGGAGCGGGCAGTGCGCAAATACAGCGCAGCCTGGGCCGATCTCCCCGACCAGGTGCTCTATCTTCGCCGGATGTACGAGACTGACGACGGGCGCTGGGAGACCTCCTTTCAAGTGCGCATCCTCTTCCAGCGGGAGCTGGCCCTGCTGCTGGCCTGCGCCGGATTCAGTGATATGCGCTTCTACGGCGATTACGACCTGACGCCATGGGAGCCGGACAGTCCCCGGCTCATCGCGGTGGCGGCGAAAGAAGCCCCCTCGTCCTAGAGGCTGACAGGCGCTTCCGGCTGGATGCAATAGCGATCCAAGTCATCTGCGGGGAATGAAAAGCGATCGAATCGATGAGAGCATGCGAAAGGGCGTCTGAGAGATTTGAGCAACAACCGAAACGTTTTCTGGCTCAAGTTGTTCTCTGTTATAATGGGCACGATAAGATTTCTTGCTTTTTTTATCTTCACTCCCTTTTCTTAGGAGGTCGCTATGTTATCCACCATCATTGGAGGGCTGATCCTGCTGCTTA
>CAZYSY010000018.1:0-13871 GCA_964650295.1 uncultured Caldilineales bacterium
CCCCTCCCTGGTTTTGGTAGATTATCCGCCGCCAGCGACAAAAACGCCACCCGACGATGGCTGGATGAGGTGGTCGAATCATTTGCCCGCACGGCCTCCGCACAACAACTCATCTTTTTGATTGCTTTCGATGCGCTTGAAAACTCAGACGCCATCGGCCCGCAAACCATCATCGAAGCGGGAGGGCGCCCAGGATTGAGCATGGCCACCTTCGCCAGCGATCGGCGCCACCTCCCCCTCAGCATTCGTTGGCTCAGCTTCGCTGTTGAGCTTGCCAACGCACTTGCCGGAGAGCCGATCTCCTTATATCTGGCAGGATTGCCCACCGTTGGCCCAGGCGAACGCTCTGTGGCTCGCGATGGTGTATTCTACGCCAGCGAAGAAGAGGCCACTGAACACTTGGCGCAAGTAATCGCCCTGGCCCGACAGGCGCATCTTCCTGCGCTATGGCTTTGGCGTTGGGCCGACATCCCCGAAGAATTATGGCAACATCCACCTTACGATCGCCCCAACTGGAGACGACGCACCGGCCTACTGCGGGCCAACGGCGCCGAAAAACAGCTGGTGCAGGCGCTAAAATCTGAAGCATCCCTGCCCGAATTCACTCACCTAAACGTGGACATCGGGGCCTACCGCCAAAATCCATACCAATATCTCAACGCTTTGTGGAAAGAATTTAGCCAATGACAAAAGGCATCATCGCAGCAGGAAGTGAAAAAACAGCAGAGGCGGGCGCAGAAATGCTGCGGGCTGGCGGGAATGCCGTTGACGCCGCAGTAGCCGCGACCTTCGCCAGCTTTTTGGCCGAACCCACCCTGGTGGCGCCAGGCGGTGGTGGTTTCGGATTGGTATTCCACCACAACGATGCCCGCTCCTGGCTTTACGACTTCTTCGTCACCTTTCCGGGCCTGGGACTCCCATCCTCCGCCAGACCTGACCCCGTTGACTTCTACGCCATCACGGTCAACTACGGCCCAGCCCATCAAATCTTCCACATTGGGCGGGCCAGCGTCGCCACCCCAGGACTTATTGCCGGATTATGCAAAATGCAAGATGACCTGGGCAGCTTTCCCCTCAGGGTCGTACTGGAACCAGCCATCCACCTCGCGCGTCACGGCGTCCCCATTGGCGACTTCGGCGCCTACGTGGGCGAACTGCTCTACGACATCTTTGCCGCAGACAAAGAACTGGCGCATCTGTTTGGAGCCGGCGCCAACTTCCTGAAAGCTGACCATTGCTACAAAAACCCTCAACTGGCCGACACCTTAGAAGCCCTGGCCAGCGAGGGACCAGACCTATTTTACAAAGGCGATATTGCCAAAGCCATCATTCAAGATCAGCAAGCCCACGGGGGTCTACTCACTGCAGAAGACCTGGAGGCCTATCAGGTCATCGTGCGCGAACCGTTGCATCAACACTATCGACGCTATGAATTTCTAACAAACCCCCCTCCCTCTCGCGGCGGAGCCCTGGTCGCCTTCTCTCTGGCCCTCCTCGAAACATTCGATCTTGCCCGCTTCCCGCTGGCCAGCGCCGAATATCTGGAATTATTGGCCGAAGTCATGCGACAAACCAACCTCGCTCGCCCCTTGTTCGATCTATCGGGCGACGCTGAAATCTTTCTTTCTCCCAAAAACATTCAACGCCATAGCGCCGAACTATCCAGACGCTTACGCGAACATTGGCTAGAACGACCACACGACCTCCCGCCTCCCATCGAACACAGCAACACCAGCCATATCAGCGTGCTGGATGGTGACGGCAATCTGGTCGCACTCACCACTACCGCCGGAGAAACCCCGGGATTTATCGTTCCCGGCACAGGACTCATTCTCAACAACATCCTGGGAGAAGCCGATTTACATCCTGATGGATTCCTACAAGGCGAACCAGGCAAACGCATCGGTTCCATGATGGCACCCACACTGGTGTTGCATGAAGGCGAGCCAGTATTGGCTGTCGGCTCTGGCGGCGCCAATCGCATTCGTTCCGCCATCTTGCAAGTCTTACTAAACTACACCGACTTCCATTTGAACTTACAAGAAGCCGTTGACGCGCCACGCATCCACTTCGAAGCGAACGCCTTGCAAATCGAAGCAGGATACTCGCCAGCTGTAGTTGAAAAATTACAAAGGTGGGGGTATGATGTCAATGTCTGGCCAGCGCGCCATATGTTCTTTGGCGGCGCTCATTCCGTGGGACGATCTCCCTCTGGCCGATTCGAAGGCGCTGGCGATTCTCGGCGCTCAGGTGCGGTTGTGCAGGTCGACTGATAGGCTGACCCGTTTTGTGACTCCCTCATTTTGCAAACACGACGGTCCAGCAACCGTCGTGTTTTTCTTCCTCCTCATTTTCTCACCTCCATGACCAACGTCCCAACCGATACACAACTCACACAAGCTCTACAGCGCTTTCGCGACGCCCACATGCAAGCTTTCTTCAGCGATTGGATCAGCAGGATGCGGGGGCAGGAAAGCGATCTGTTGAGTTATGACGAAGTTCGTCAAATCCTTCATGCCCAGGAAATGGGCGTGCGCCCCACCCTGGAAGAGGTGCCGCTGGATAAAATCGTCGGCAGCGTCGGGCGCTACCGCGACTTCAACAGCGCTTTTCTACCCCGGAACGAAGCGCTGCAAGAGCGTTGGGCTCGAGTGGATGCTGCGCGCGAGGGATTGGTGGGACTGCCCCCGGTCGAACTGCTGAAAGTCGGCGATCTCTACTTCGTGCGAGATGGCAACCATCGCGTTTCAGTGGCGCGCGCCCACGGCGAACCCACCATCGAGGCGTATGTCACCCCGGTTGAAACCAGCATTCCGGTCGAGGCGAATTCCGCAGAAGAGTTGCGCAAATGGTTAATCGAAGCCAGCCGACTACAGTTCCTCAAACGCACCGGATTGGATAAAGTAGCGCCCAATGCATCGATCCGGCTCACCGAACCAGGACGTTATCGTGATCTCGATGAGCAAATCGCGGTGCACCGCTGGTATTTGAGCAAAAAACGAAAATCTGAAGTTCCTTACGAAGAAGCAACCAAGAGCTGGTACGAAAATGTTTATCTGCCATTGGCAAAAGAAATCGAAGAAAGTGGACTGCTCGACGATTTTCCTGGCCGCACTACGACAGACCTTTATCTGTGGCTATGCAAACATCGCGCCGCACTGAAAGAGCGGTTCGACTTGCCCTTGGATGAAAAAGCCGCAGTCGCCACCTTTGCCAGCGTCCATAGCGGCAAGCGATTACGTCGGGCGCTCAAACGACTACGACTCAAACTTGCACGCTTCTTCAAAGGTGATGATGTGATTTTGGGATTACCCCCACAGCGCGAGAAAGATGCAGGGGAGCACAAGGAAAAGAACAAGAACCGCACTGAAGGGAAGGCTGAAAACACACGTCGTACGCCATAGGCCACCATTTCTAGCCCATCAACAGGTTTGTCAGGAAGTTCGATGAACAAACCAACGAACATAGACGAAAAGACGAAGGTGAACGAGGCGAACCATCGTCGATGTCTGTCAATTTTCATTCATGTTTGTCGAAATGCGCATCACCTTTCTCAAGTTTCAAAGGCATATCTACTTTAGCTGCCTTCTTGGTTTCGGCTTGTCCAGATCAAGGGAAAGAAGCCTCAAAATCCGCAGCTGTAATTGACACATTTCCAAGCTGTGTTACGGCGATGCCAGCCGCTCGATTACCAAGCGCTGCCGCGGTCCGAAAATCGACGCCCGCGGCCAAGGCCAGCGTAACGACGGCAATAAGCACATCCCCAGCGCCGGTCACATCAAACACCTGCGTGCGATTACTGGCAGGAAGATGAAAAACATCCCCATCTGGGCCAATGCCCGAAAGCCCATCTGGGCCTCGCGTGATGATGGCGGAGCGGGCCTCAAGATCCATCACCAACGCCCTCAACGCTTCATCATAGGCCATGTCTTGCTCCAACATACGTCCCCAATACCCCATCGCTTCGCTGGCGTTACAGCGCAGTAGATCAAAACCGCGAAAAGCCGCGAGATTCCCCTGCGTATCCACAGCTGTGAAGACATGATGAGCCTGGGCAACCTCACGTATCACATCCACCACCTGCGGCGTAACGACGCCCAATCGATAATCTGATATCAACACCGCATCCATGGCCGGAAGGATCGTAGCGATACGGTCACAAAGATGGCGTTCGCGCACCCCCGAAACCGGCGTTCTACTCAGCCGATCCACCCGGGCCAGATGATGAGCAAACACATATGCGCCTTCGGCGACAATACGGGTTTTCTGTGTGGTGGGGCGATGAGGATCGGTGATGATCCCAGCCATATCCACGCCGCGGGCGTGTAGCAGCGCCCGCAGCCGCCGGGCCGCCTCATCTTCTCCCAGTAGCCCCGCCACCACCGCCTGGCTCCCCAAGCTTTGCACATTGCTGGCAGGATTGGCGGCGCCACCAGGCACATATTCGGCCCGAGTTTGTTCCAACACCGGCACGGGCGCCTCGCGGCTTAGGCGGCTCACCTGCCCGATGAGATACTCATCCAGCACCAGATCGCCCACAACAAGCACACGTAGGCCAGAAAGAGAAGCAACGCTGGAGGATTCGAACATCTTACTTATATCATTCAACTGACATTTGGCTGATTTTTCATAGAATTACCCAAGGTGCAACTTTTCATGGCTCATCAACGAGCATATCAAGCATCTTCCGCTAAACAAGCCGACAAACATGGATGAAATTCACCCAAATGGGAGAAGCCTGTATCTTTCTTCGTCCATTTTCGTCATGCCGTCCCTGCGTCTGTTTGTGGGACGGCAGATCAAAGCATTAACGCCCGTTTTTTAAACAGAAAAGTCGCACATCAGATATGGGATTGCGAGTAGCTGTTCTTAATTTTAGTCGTAAACCTGGCCCTTTTCCAATCTCGTCCCTATGAGCGAATACGGATGAGCGGATAGAGGAGGCCGGAGAGGGATGAAGCGCTTGGAAACATCAGCACAAACGCTCGGCATGCAACCGTGAAGCTTTTTCACACAACTGGCCATTCTTTTCGACGAAGGCCAGTTCAATGCAGATTTGCCGATCTTATCACTTTCCAGACGAAACGGGGTATATCAAGTTGACGTTTCCAACGCCAAGGCTGGGTAAGGAGTCGCCACAACCATTCCAAATTGATATGGATAACCCAGGCGGGAGCTCGTTTCTGGACGCCGGCCACAAAATCAAAGGCGCCTCCTACGCCCATGCTCACAGGCACGCGCAAGTCCTCTTTATGTCTCGCAATCCAGATATCTTGCCGGGGCGCGCCATAAGCAACCAGCAAAATATCGGGCTGAGCAGCCTTGATACGAGCGGCGATCTCAGGATAATCTACATCATTGGGGCTGCCGGGCCAAACGCCAACCACCTGCAGGCCCGGATAACGCTCCATCAAAATGTTGGCGGTGCGTGCCGCCACGCCTGGCTGCGCGCCCAACAAAAACAGCCGCCATCCCTCATGCGCTGCCCGCTCGGCCAGCAAATAAATACCATCGGAGCCAGTGACCCGCTCGGGCAATTGATAGCCCAACCGTTTTGCCGCCCAAAGCAGCCCGATGCCATCAGCCAACACCAAATCAGCTTGTTGCAGCACCGACATGAATTCTGGCTGACGTTGGGCAGTCATCACAAATTCTGGGTTGGCGGTGCAAATCTGATGTGGCACGCCCGAGGCGATGAATGTTTCCACCAACGCCAAAAACGCTTGGTAAGTCACAGGATGCACTGGCACATCCAGGATATTGACAGGATGGGGAGGCGTGGGATGCATCTCAATTGCTGATGGGATGGTAGGTGGTCAAAGAACGAGCGATGGCGTCCAGCGCATCCATCTCGTCTTGCGTGAGCTTTAATCGCATGGCGCCGGCCGCATCTACAGCCTGGTGCAGTGTTGTGGCGCCCGGGATGGCTACGACAAGTTGTCCGTGTGCATGAATCAACCAATTCAGGCCAATCTGGGTAACTGTCGCGTCGTAGCGCCGGGCTATTTCGTGCATTCGGTCAATGAGTGGCCGGGTGATTTCTAATCGAGATTGCAGCTTTCTCCGACGACGCCAGGGGCGGCGCGCCAGCAATTCGGGATCGGCATGAAATTTGCCAGTTAGCAGACCCATCTCTAACGGCGAATAAGCAATGATGGTGATGCCAAGCTCCCTGGACGCATCCAACACGCCATTTTTTTCGATGGTGCGATCAAGCAAGTTGTATTTGACCTGGTTGGAAGCCAGAGGGACGCCTCGTTTCGCCAAGCGCTCATGGGCCCGGCGCATCTGATCGCCATCATAATTGCTAACGCCCACCGCCCGGATCTTTCCCGCCTCCACCAAATCGGCCATGGCATCCATTACAGCTTCGATCGATGAAAGCGATCGCGGCCAATGGGCCTGATACAAATCAATGGGATAGGGCGACAGATTCTGGATGCGCTTGTCGATCGTGTTGCCAATATTGGCGGCGCGACGGGGAATGGGCCACCACTTGGTAGCGATCGCGACCTGCCCCGGGGCGACATCCGCTGCCAACAACGCCCGGGCGAGCGCCCGCTCCGAGCGCCCGAAACCATAAATTTCAGCCGTATCAAACCAGTTGACGCCGGCAGCATACGCCTCTCGCACAATGGCATTGACCATTTCCTGAGTCACCACAGTCCAGTTGCCCGCAGCCGCAATCACATGTTGTGAAAATTGCCAGGTTCCCAGCCCGATCGCCGAGATATGGATATCGGTTGGACCCAAAGAACGGTAAGGGACGTTCGCCATGATTCGAGTGGATGAGAGAAGAGTCGCACGAGGAGCAGTAATTGATTTGAGTCGTAAGCCTAGCCCCTCCCGACCTCCCCGACCGGCTATCGCCTCACGGGGAAAGAGTTGCTGTTTTGCAACAAAAGAATGCAATCGGGTGGCTCCGCGGTGAAAAAGGCGCTTCCAATAACCGTAGATCACGATTGTGAGAGTCCGTGTCCAGCCGGATTCACAATCCGGCGGATTTGACGCTCGAATCACCGCCGGATCACGGATCCGACTCTGCGCATCATGGCAAATCGTGATCTACTGAATAACGTCTTATTGTAGCAGCAGGATCCACCAGATACAAGGATGGGGTTGCGTTTCAAAATGGGGCGCTTTTCGCGCTCCTGGCCAATTCAAGTGGGCGCTTCAGGCCTGCGGCCAGGGGACGCCCTCCGCCGCCCCGGTCGCCACAGGGCAACCATGGGCGCCATCTGAACACCTTTCTACAACTCCTCCCCCGCCCATCTCGGAGCGGAGGAGGAAACAAAGGTGGGGGCAGAGCCCGAGTTCACGCGGCCAGTGCATCATTAGACAACTTGTCCCGAAATCGAAATGCACCCCAAGGATGACGCCTGGCGCTGGATGCGTTTCAAAACTGTCGCTCCTGGTTGACTGACAAACGCCGACTGCAACCAGACGCTGAGGGCCTTGGGCCGTCTGCAAACACAATATGGGCCATCACCGCAACAGTGGTATTGCCATAAACAGCCAAAATAGTTATGATTAGACGTAGTGATCGCGCATTCCATCAACCGCTGATGATGACCCAACCTGCTACCCCTCCCCACCCAGATCCAGCAACTTACGCCGAGGAGCTGGTTCACTTCCCCATATTCAAGGGCATCCCGCCATCGGATCTGCAGCGCTTGAATGTGCAAAAACCGCGTCCAATCCGGCGCGGCATCACGATTTTTCGTCAAGGAGATATCGTCCCCTACATTTATCTGGTGGAGGAGGGCGAAATCGAACTGGTGCGAAAGGAGGCGTCGGGGAGAACACTGAGGCGTATTGTCCGACCAGGACAGGTGCTGGGGCGTCTGGAGCTGGACGCGCCCGAAGGTCAATTGGGCACCGCCAGAACCTTGAGCACTGTCCGACTCATCCTGGTGGACATTCCATCGCTCAATCGTCTTCGCGCCCAATATCCATCCCTGCAAAGTCATTTCGACCGCAGTGATGTCATTGGGCATTTGCGCGCGAATCCATATTTTTCATCACTTACCGATCTCGAAATCAAATGGATCAGTGACATCATCGAAGTGGAAGTGGCCGAACCAGGAACCACGCTCTATCAGGTGGGTGCGCCCGCTGAAGATGTACTGATCATCCGGCAGGGGCGAGTGCGCCTGGTTTCCGGGCAAAAACAACGGTGGGTGAGCGCAGGCTCAGTGATCGGATATCAGGCAGTGCTTGCCAAGACCAACCGGTTACACACAGCCATCGCCGAAAATAAGACATCTCTGTTCCGCCTCCCCAAAGAGGATTTTCTCTCGGTCGCCCGACTACATCCACACCATGATTGGGCGTCTCCCCCCATCCTGGTCGAATCTCTGTTGCGACGAGCGCCTATGTTCAGCAACCTCACCGAAGAGGATATCAAGCTCCTGGCTGGATTCGTCATGCAGGTGCATTATCATCTACCGCATCAGACCATCGTCCGGGCCGGGAAAGATGATCATTACTACTACATCCTCGCTCGCGGCTCGGCGCTGTTGCAAACCGTCGATGACGAACAGCAAGTCACCTCTTCCCTCACCATCGGCAAAGGAGCAAGTTTTGGTGAAGCTTCGCTTCTGTTTGGCGATCCTGCAGTAGTTACTGTCGAGACGTTAGAACCGACTGACTGGATTCGCATTCATCGTCTGGATTTTCAGATCTATTTGGACCAGAACCCAGAAAGCAAAGATCGGCTCTTGTTGCCCGAAACGCTGGAACATCGTTTTCGCAAACGGATCTATCTTGGCGATTGGCAACGAGAAGATGAAGAAGTTATCTCCATTCGCAGGAGACATTGGATCGTCCTGTTCAAACGGCTCTCGGTTGTCGCCCTGGTGGTGATCTTACAATTCCTATTTGCCGGAGTGTTGAAACTGATCACCACATCTTGGTTTCCCAAAGTGAACCTGACCATCACCGCGCTCTACGCGTTGCCCTGGAGCATTTGGATCCTTCTGGATTATCTCAATGACTTCCACATTGTCACCACACAACGCGTGATTCATCAAGAGAAGGTCATTCTCCTCAAAGAACGACGCACGTCCGCGCCCATCGATCAAATTCAAAACATCGAAATCGAAAGGGACTTCCTCGCCCGAATCTTTCGATATGGCCACCTTGTCATCAGCACCGCCGCCACAGCGGGCCAAATCATCTTCGATCATCACCCAGACCCCAACCGCGCCTATGACCTCATCATCAAAGAGATGACGCGCCTGGAGAAATTTGGCCTTTCTGACCGGCAAGAGGAAATCAAAAAAGAATTACAAGAGCGGCTTCATCTCAGATTGGAAGAACGCGTGGATGAACGCGCCCTCCTCGAGCCCATTCCCGCCAGACACATCAAGGCTCCTCGAAATCTCCCTGTCATCCGCTTGTTAGGACTCCAGCAGGAGCCAGGAAACCGGTTGGTTTGGCGCAAACATTGGTTTGGAATGCTGATCACCACATTCCCGGCCTTCATTTTCACGCTGCTCAGCCTGGCGGCGGTTCTCACGTTTGCCCTCAACCCGTTTCATTTGAGCGCCACCGCGCAATTCACCACCACAGGAATTTCGATCCTGATCACGGGCATTGCGTTGTTCACGTTGTGGTGGCGATGGGAAGACTGGGCCAATGATCGTTACATTGTCTCCGATCAACTGATTGAACGAATCATCAAAAAGCCGTTGTGGTTTGATGAAGATCGAACCACTCTGAGCCTGGAGCGCGTCCAGAATGTGGAATTCAACCGTCCCAGCCCTCTGGCCTTCTTGCTCAATTATGGTGATGTTCACATCCAAACCGCGGCGTCAGATGGAAAGGTTGTTTTTTCCTTTGTGCCTGCGCCAGATGAGGTTCAATTTGAGATTTTCCATCGCATCAAAGATTACCAGGAAAACATGGAAAAGAGGCGACAAAGCGAGCAAAAGAATGATTTTGTCGAATGGTTAGAGGCGTACCACAAGTTGGCAAGCCAGGGACATCAAACATGAGGCTTATGCTTCAAATCGCCTTGTAAACCTTTGCCAAACTTTCACCATAGACATCCAACTGCCAGGAGCAAAACCATCCAAAGGGGGTGATGGCAACTTCATAGCCGGTATGTTCCAAACGTTGCGCCATTTCACGAAATAGTTGCTCGGCTAATTCAGGTGGCGCGTTTTCACCGCCCAGGTGCGTAAAAGAATGAAGCGCAATGGTTCGAAATTGTTTTTTGTTAGCCAGCCATTTCAAGTGTTTGAGAAGATGACGAAACGCCCGGGCGTAATCCGCCTCATCTTTCATCTCCACCTGAATGAACGCCACCACAGCATCATGCACCTCGCCAGCCTGGGCGGGCGGCGCTTCAGGCAACGTCTGGCTATAGGGCGACCAGGCGAAGGAACGGGCCAAAAAAGTCAGTACGCGCATGACAGGATTCTCTACTGCGGATTGATGAAAGCAATGCTATCAGCCATCTGCTCGATGAGTGGTTTCATGGCATCCATATCTTCGATGGGCGTGGAAAAAGTCATGGAGATGAGCACGTTATCGGGCGTCTGGGAAAAGATGAATGTCTGAGCCAAAGGCATTGTGCCGCCGTCCGCCGCAACGATAGGATTTTTGATCGTCACAAGCCCAACGCGCACACCATTGGAATTGGTGATCTGCGACTCGGAAATCACCTCCGACCCCGAAAAAGTCTGCAAAAGTTGTTCTTTGTTGATTTTTGCCACAACGGTCATGTCGTATCCTGTTTCCAGCGGCGTGGTAATGACGTTAATATTGGAAGCAAAATCTTCGCTACGACCGTCCTGTCCGGTGTAGAACGCATACAGGCGAAACTGTGCGCCGATCCGTTCCATCATCTGCTTGATAACGCCAACGTCCACATTGGGCACACTTGCCTGAGCTGCATCGATAAACATGTTCATATCATCTTCACTCGGCAAAAAGGGAATCCAATGCTCGCCCGGAAGCATGAAATGATAGCCATTTTCATAGTCATAAAAAACAATCCCATCCTCGCCATGCTCGAGCTTTACCCCAAAGGTTTGTTGAGATGCATCCGTCGTAAGGGGCGCCGTGGGTTTTGGTTCCGGCGTGGGGGTTGGTGAGGGAGCAGGCGTAGAGGTGGAAGTCGGCGTAGGCGTGAACGTCGGAGCACTGGTGGCCGTGGGCGTGGCGGTGGGAGCAGGCGTGGGCGATGGCGTAGTCTTGGCGCCGCAGGCGGAAACCCACAACACAAGCATGAACAGGATCAACAAAAAACGATATTTCGACATGAGCAAGGGCTCCTTTCGGGCAATGTGCGGGAAGATCTGTTAAAAGCCTGATGTCATCGCATCGATGGGGGCCCACCACATCCAACGCCCCAATCCGACCGCGGCAGGCTCAATACATCAAGAGTTTTTTCATTGCCGCGCGAATGCGTTCCACGTTAGGGACGACGCCTTCCATCAAGGTCTGGCTATATGGAACCATCACCTGAGGTGAGGCCACGCGCAGAACCGGTCCATCGAGATGCTCGAACGCCTCATCCGCGATGATGGCAGCGATCTCCGCGCCAAAACCGCCAAAGCCTATGTCTTCATGCACGATGAGACATTTCGACGTCTTACGCACCGAATTCAGCACGGCTGCTTTATCCCAGGGCTGCAGGGTGCGCAGATCCAGAATATCAATCGCTTCGTCCAGCTCATCCGCGGCCAACTCGCAGCGCTCCACCATCGCTCCCCAGGTCACCACAGTCAGCGCGTCGCCCGAACGAATGACGCGCGCCCGACCAAAGGGCAGCATGAAATCATCACCGGGATAAGGTCGTCGCGCCCAGGCGGCGTCATACATGGCCCGATGCTCAAAGAAGATAACCGGATCATCACCGCGCATCGCCGTACGCAATAACCCTACTGCATCCTCAGCATTGGATGGCACAGCCACTTTCCAGCCAATTGCATGTGCATACATGATCTCATTGGTGACGCTGTGCCAGGGGTCGCCGATTTTTCGATAGCCGCCAGACATGCGCACCACCACTGGCGCGCCAAAATGATTGGCTGTACGCCAACGCACCGTACCGCAATTGTGGATTTGCTCTGTGGCGGGATCGGCATATTTACGATATTGGATTTCTGGCAAAGGGGTGAGTCCGGCCAACACCATGCCCACGGCCCGCCCCATAATACCCTCTTCTGAGAGACTGGTGTCGAAAACACGCCCTTCGCCATATTTGGCTTGCAACCCCAGCGTGGCAGTGTGCACGCCCCCCTTACGCCCCACATCCTCGCCAAAGATGAGTGCACGCGGATTCAAGCCCAATTCTACATCCAGCGTGCGACGGATAGCCTCTACCATATTGATTCGCATCGGCTCTGGCGGGTGGGGGATATCGACGCCTGGAGAAAAGCGAAGACCAGAGGGTGTGGGACCTCCCATCTGTGCGGGGTTGGCAGGATCATGCCACACATGCCGGGTGACGCTTTCGACATCTGGCTCGGGCATGGCCAATGCTTCAGCTAACGCCGACTGCACTTCGCCTCGAACCTCATCGAAAAGCGCATTCCATTCCTCCTCCCGCATCAACGCTGGAACAAGATAATTGTGGAGTGCGGGCAACGGGTCCAGACGAGCATCGCGCTCCAGATCCTCGGGCGTCTTGTAGGCCTGATTATCCACCGAAGAATGGCCCGACATGCGCGGAACCGTGATATGGAGCAAGCCTGGCCCCTGGCCCGAACGCACATGCGCCACCGCATCCGCCACCAGTTGGGCGGTCTCAGCTGGACGCGTGCCACTGCCATCCCACACCGTGAGATTGCTGAACGAAGACAGATTTTGAGCAATGTTGCCTCCAGGGGTTTGCAATTCCCCCTTGACGGAAATGGCAAGCTGATTATCCTCAATCACAAAGAGCACAGGCAATTTCAGAGCAGCGGCCATGGTGATGGCCGACCAAAAGCCGTTGGACGCCACCGAACCATCGCCGCCAAAGATGACAGCAATCGCCCCTGACCAGGCGTCTTCGCCCAACTCTTCCACATAATAGCGAATAGCCTGGGCCCACCCTACGCCTGGCGTGTATTGCGACCCCACATCAGCAGCGTTGGGAAGGATAGTGACGCCACCTCGAGAAGGCATATTGAATACCACGCCCACATCTCGGCCATCGCTGATGCCGCCAGCTTTGGTCATCCCTGCGGCCAAGGCCTCAACAGGCGTTAGCCCCGAGCCCAAGGCATAGGGACGACAGCGATAGTAGACGCTGGCTCCGTCATGAGGATGATCGGTGAGCTGGCTAAGCAAAATTTGGCCCAGCTCGTGTCCGCGGGCGGAAAACTGGTATTTCACCAATCCTTTAGGCGTGAGTTCGTTTTCTTCCAGCTCATCCATGGTGCGAGAAAGCATGGCAAGCCGGGCGACGCGCCGCCAATCGAAGGCGGGATGAAGACCATTGGCTGTTTGGGAAGACATAAGCGCTCCTAATTGTCGATATTCGTTGTAATAGCTTTACATTATACACAGCTCCTACGCGCCCTCCAATCATCTCACACCCACAATGGGTGCGTTTCAATTTCGGGGCAGTTTATCAATGTCGCCGGGTCACAGTTCCGGAGGGAGAGCAAAAATGTGCACATACAAGTCTATGACTCGCTGGCCCGACAACCTCAGTCGGTCTACATCGAGTGAATGCATCTATGTTGAACCTCACCCATTGTCTGGACATGGTTCAATGTTGGGCGCTTTTTTGTTTTACCGGGCGGATTACGAATCCGCCCTGGGGAGCTCCTACTCAGTCAATTGTAGTTTGACGGAAATCCTCTTGTGGCCGTGGCCTTTACCATCGAGCAAACTCGGACTCTCCAGGCGCTTTGCGCCAGCGGTCGACC
>CAZYSY010000019.1:0-17155 GCA_964650295.1 uncultured Caldilineales bacterium
ACTACTAAGGTAGCCCGGCTAGAAACCACGAAGACACGAAGCCACAAAGGCACGAAGAAAAGAAAAAGCTTTGAAATTCTTGGTGTTCTTAGTGTCTTTGCGCCTTTGTGGTGATTGAAGTCGGGTACGTTAGTAGTTACCGTCATTCTAACAAAAATCCCTTCTTGCACAAACCTTTTCCTGTGACGCAGTTCTGAAGCTTCTGACTAGAGTGGGCCAGGAATGCGAAAAAGCGTTATTTTTTGAGACACACCCCCAAAGCCAAACAACAGCAGCAGCGCACAATGTTGGAATTCGATCATTGTTACAAAGTTGTTTTTATAAAAAATCAAACAGAAAATACAATATATTACATTTTTGTCGTTGAAAAATAAAAAATATCTTGACAGATTTAATAAAATTTGTTATGATGCAATTGCGCCATCCCCCCTTTGAAACTTATCTTGAGGAGCTTTATGAAATATTCTGTTCTCGGACGATGCCCGATCTGTGGACAAAATTTGTCGGTTACAAAATTGACTTGCACGCATTGCGGCACAGCCGTGGAAGGATCGTTTGAGCTGCCGCGCCTGGCCCGACTATCGCCAGAATATCAACAATTCGCTGAATTATTCATTCGCTCCGAAGGCAAGCTGAATCGGGTGCAGGAAATCTTGGGCATATCATACCCTACAGCCCGAGCACAGCTCCATGAGGTTATCCGGGCGCTGGGATATGAGCCCAGTGGGGCGGATGAGATCAAACCCAAGGGGATTTCACCGGAGCGTCGTCGTCAGATTTTGGCCGATCTTGAAGCGGGTGTCATTACACCCGAACAGGCCATTCAACTATTGAAAGGGGATACATCATCATGACCCATAAAACGAGCGCATCGTGGAAAAAGCTTTCAGACTCGATCTCCCAGTCGATTCCCTTTTCTCCAGATGATGTCTTGTCGGTTGTTGTCAACGCTCCTTTTTCGATTTCAGGACATGCCGGCCAGCATGTGTTCGTGAAGGGTGTAGGAGCGTTGAATTGGCGTCGAGAAGCTGCACAGGTGTTGTTGGAGCTCAATGGTTTTGGTTCAGTGCGCATTCCGAGGAACGCGCATATTCGATTGAAAGCCGATGGTCCTCTTAAAATCAGAGATGTTGCAGCGGCCCGGATCAACATCCAAGAGAGTGCCGGCCCCTTGAGTATCCAGGATGGAGGATCTCTGCAAATCCACGCGGCGGATGGCCCCGTGCACTGTCGAGCGATTCACAACGGAGTGCGAATCGGAACCGTCGATGGTCCAACGTATCTGGAAAATATCGGCGGTGACATTGTCATCGAGCAAGCAGATGGACCCGTGGTCATCAAAAATCCCGGAGGAGATGTCACCTTAGCTTGCAAGGGAGCCGCAGCGCTATACCTGCCAGAAACCTTGCCCCAGAAGGTGCAATTGCGCGTCGATGGCGATGTCCATCTCATCGTCCCGGCATCTGCGCGAATTGAGGGGACGCTTCAGGCCGCCAAGGAGATTCACGTCGAACTCGCTCAGCACATGGCGCAAGAAAAAGCGACCACCATCAGACTGATCCCGCCCGATATCAGCAGCCCAACCATTCTCGTTGATATCGTCGCCCAGGGGCGGATTTATGTGGGGCCGCATCCGCCAAAGCTCCCACATTCCGGCTTTCATTGGATGGGACTGGCTGGGCTTTTTTCTCGACGCTGGAGGAAGAAGAAATCATCGCGTCACCAGGCAGCCTCCCCACGCCCCACTACAAAAAACACAACGTTCGCTTCAGCCAATAAGGATCGCTCCGCTGAGCGGGAGATGATTTTGCGCATGGTGGCCGAAGGCAAATTGACGGCAGACGAAGGCCATCAACTATTGGAGGCGTTGGAATGATGTGGATCAACTATTCCCATCAAAATCGCTTGTCTCATCAGCATTTTCGAGACGTCCGAGGGAGTCATCGCTGGCGTGTATTCTTTCCGCTCGTGATGGTTGGTGTCCTGGCTGCCATAGCGCTCGGATTGACCGTGGTCATTGTGGTTGTGGGGGGATTTGTTTTGTTAGGACTCGGTGCGATTATCGTCGGAGGTCTGCTCCTGGGCGTCTTCTGGCGCAGCGCCAGGCGTTCTCCCATCTGGCTCCATGCTCTGGCCGATACAAATAAGTTCGTGTTTTCTTTGGCCTTCCCTCTACCCCTAAGCCTGATACGTCGCGGTTTACAGAGCATTGCCACATCCAACGAGACCTTTGAGCTCGTGCGGGGGTTTTTAGAGTATCCGGACTTGCTCGAACGCTTGCACCACGACGCCATCGAAATTCAGATCACCGAAACGAGTGGCGATCATGTCGAGGTGATAATTGGCGAACGTCGTCCTCACTGGCGCGTCTTTCAGTTCAAGATGATTCGTTCTTTTTCCCAAACAGACACATATCACCACCAGGAGGCAGTACCCCATGACTGATGAACGTTTGCAAATTCTGAAGATGCTCGAAGAAGGCAAAATTACAGTAGAAGAAGCGTCGCAATTGTTGGAGGCGTTAATATCTGCTGAATCGGTGAACCGCGCCGATGCCCCTCCCAAGAGCGCCGCCATGGCCCGTTGGGTGCGCATTGAAGTTGAGGATAATGATGGCGACCGGGTGCATATCAAGCTTCCTCTGATCATTGTCCGCGCGGCGTTGCGTCTGGGTGGACATTTCAACATCGCAGGTTTTGGTTCCGATCAACTTGGTCCGGAAATGATGTCGGAAATCGAACAAGCTTTAATGGAGGGTGAGCGAGGCGTGCTGATCGATGCTGTAGGAGATGAGGGGGAGCATGTTAAGATCTATCTGGAGTAGGAGCGAATTGTTCATACGCGCCACGCCCGAGAGAGCTCTGGAAATGGGTTCATCCCAATGCGATGCTCGACGTCGAGCATCGCATTGGCGACATCATGTGCTCAGCCATTGCTGATAATACAACCTGCGGGCATGTTGCCAGGGTTGAAGATAGTATTCGTCTGGGGTCACATCGAGTTGCAACGTGCGTTGCGGTATTTGTATTTGGGGATGCTGAGCCGCGAAGCGGCGAATGATCTCGGCATGGGGTTTCAGGCTGCCGTCGGGGCGCACCAATCCAAAGTGCCGCTCGTGCCAGCTTTCGTCGCAGGGCGGGCGGTCCCAGAGCTGGGGATGGTAATCGGCAAAACACCACAACATGGCCCCGATGGCGCCTGTCTTGATCAGTTTGGGCAATGTTAGTTCAAGATAGGCGGCGAGGGCTTCTTCGGCGGCGATAAACTGCTGACGACTGTGACCATAGCTATTCCATTCCCACACGTCCGATGGTTTGCCGGGCGCCGCGGTCGGTCCACCGAATTCTTCCATCAGGCAAGGCTTGCCGCTAAGCGCATGGGTAAGCGCACAGAGATAGGGAACGAATTCCGGGTCCAGGGGGTGGCGCGCCCAATCGATGTACATGGGGTAGCCATGCATAACCGCCACATCGGTTTCGGCAAAAACTTCATGCACGCGCAGACCATTATCCTGCAATAAACTGGCGACATGCAGGCCGCAAGTCACCGGATGCTGTTCATCCATTTTGCGGATCAAACCTATCATGTTCCGCACCCAGGCGCGGCCTGCGGCTGCGTTAGGGGGCCAGGCGAAAAGGTCTGGCTCATTGCCCAGGTTCCATATTCCCACACCAGGATGATCGGCCAACGCCCCCACCACGGTTCGCAACAACAATTTCTCTGCCGCCAATGCTCGCTCGGTGGTGAACATATTCGCATAGCCCAATTGGGTGGCAGCGCCCCCACTAACGACCTGTCGCACCCCAGGCGCCGGATACTCACCCGATTGCAACATCCATTCGGGCGACCAGTTGGGGCCGCTCATGTGTCCCACAAAAAAAGTGATATTCAATGTAAGGTTGAGATCGGCGCTGATGTCACATACAGTTTCCAAATTCATCAACGCTTGCAGTTCTATCTGATCAGGGGCGGGTTGAAAATCTTCCCACAGTAAGAAGATGCGCACCAGACTCATGCCAAGCTCGCTGATGATAGCAAATTCCTCTCGCACCTCTCCGGCATCAAAATCGGACCACCAATACATGGCCTTGCGGCGCGGCCAGTAGTTGACGCCGAGGATGAAGGAATCGCCTGGTTTGCTCGGAAAAGAAGTGGTCATGGTGAATGCATCTCGCGTTATTTTATCTGCAACTTCTGTCTGCCAAAGAGATGCAGGTGCTGTCCGCTTAACGGTCTGGCTGAAGGAGCTATTCATTCAGCCAGTGTTATGTTTGGGGGCGTCAAAGTCGCATTTGAGGTAGTGTGTTCTATAAGGTGGGGATCAATCGCCTCAGCAATCGGTGCAATAGTTCGATCTCAGGAATGTTTAGCCAGCGTAAGATGGTGTAGTAGAGTGCGCTGCCAATGACGCCTGGAACGGCCAACGCCATCAGGCGAGGAAAAAGGCCCGCGACGCCCAGACGGGCCATGACAATTTCTGCGCTGAAATAAAGCGCCATCCCCATTATGGTCGATGCGCCCGTAGACGCCAACGCCGTGCGCCACACTCCATGTCCTAATCTTCCTCCCCAGCGGTAGATGAGGAAGATCATCATCAGGGCGTGGGCCATCTGTTTCATGCCATCGGCAAATGCCAGGCCCAAAAAACTAAGATGCGGAAGTAATGTCAGGGCGAAAATGAGATAGACGCCCACCGCCAGGATGCCCACTATAGCTGGGGTCTTGCTATCACCACGGGCGTAATAAGCGAAATTAAGGGGCCAATCGACGCTGGCGAACACCAGCCCCACCAGGTAGTAGCGTAGAGTAAGATAGGTCCAGTGGGTGTCGGCCGGTGTAAACTCACCATGTTCCGCCAACAGCCGCACCGTGGGCTCGGCCAACACCCACAGAAATACTGTGGCCGGAATCACCAACACCAATACTGCGCGTAATCCTGCGGCCAGGGTGCGCTTGTAGGCGTTCCAGTCGGCAGCCGCAGCCCAACGAGAGAGGCTAGGAAGCGCGGCCATCGAAATCGCCACCGCCACCAGACCATGCGGCAGTTGGTAGAGGGTCGTGGCGGTGCGCATAAACGCCAAACTGCTATCCCCGGTGCCACTGGCCAGGCGGCGATCGATACCTCCTTGAATCATACTGACCAACACCGCGGCCAGAATCGGGAGATAGAGCTTCCAGACCCGTTTTAGCACGGGGTGCCGCAAACGCGCGGTGAGTTGTAGTCCTGATCCGCGTAAATCAGGCAAGCGCAGGGCCAGTTGGATGCTCCCGCCCAGCAACATGCCAAACGCCAGCGCTTCGATGCCCAGGCGTTTGTGGAACAACGGCACGATAATGATCACGCCCAGGTTATAGAGGGCGTCGCCCAGGGCCGCCAGGGTGAATTTCTCGCGGGCATAGAGGATGGCCGCCAGTCCCCCAGAGCTACTAAACACCCAGATCACCGGCGCGGTAATGCGCATAAGCCGGATGGCGACCTGCTGATATTCGGGCGAAAGATCCCCGCCGATGAGAAAGACGATTTGTGGGGCAAAAAGCTCGACGGCAATCACCGCCACCGCAGCCAATATGGAGATGGCGGTAAAGATGATGCTGGCCACATATGCAAATTCATCCCGTTTTTGCGGTCGCCGATAATCGCTGAGCACAGGCACCAACGCCGCTGAAAGCATCCCGCCCACCAATAGATCGTAGAGTATTTTTGCCACGAACTCAGCTAACGCATAGGCCGAAACCAGACCTGTAGCCCCGTAAAAGTGGGGAATGATAATCTCACGCACCATGCCCAGCGCCCGACTAAAGATGCTGGCCAGACTCAATACCGCTGCATTGCGAGCAATGGAGGGGTGAATTTCCTCCTTTGGCAAGTCTGGGGCGAGAGGATCGGTCATGACGCGTCCTCCGGCTTACAGCCATGTCGCTCGAGGATATCCTGCACTATCGCGGATGTAGAGCGCCCCGTCACCATTTCCACAAAGGCAATGCGTCCGCCCAGATGCTCTACAATCGCAGCTTCGGGCGGTTGTGGAGCATCTGGTTGATTCCAATCCGCGCCCTTCACGTAGATGTCGGGCCTCAGAGCTTTCACAACATTCCTGAAATCATCTTCATCCCACACAAGCACAGCATCTACCGCGCGTAGCGCGGCCAACAGCAAAGCCCGTTCTTCCTCAGGCAAAATAGGACGAGTTGGACCTTTACGGCGGCGGGCGCTGGCGTCGCTGTTCAGACCCACCACAAGCCGATCTCCCAATGATCGAGCCGCCTGTAGATAATGCGCATGCCCTGCGTGCAGTAGATCGAAATGTCCATTGGTAAAGACAATGGTCAATCCTTGCTGTCGCCAGCTTTCCACCATCCGGGCGCAAGTAGATAAATCGAGGATGGGAGCATTCATGCGGGCATTTTAGCATAAATCTGTGCGGCGAATAAGTCCTGCAGCTGTGACGTGTTATGATAGCAGGCATAGACGCATCGGAAGCCAGACGTTGCAATGGGAACAAGAGTTCTCATTCACCTCCCGGTGGTGTGTGAATCTCATGAAATTCAATTGAGTCGAATTCATGATCTCTCCATCATTTCTCCATATTTGTGTGATAGAATCGCTTACACAAAGGTTTTCCACACACGTTGACGATGGAGGTTTCATGAATTTTCGTAAGTCGGTAGGTTTCGGCATGTTGTTCTTTGCTGTGGCGCTCCTGGCAACCGCCTGCAGCAGCCCTCAGGCGACCGCCACGATAGCTTCAACCAAACCCACTCTCACGGATACTCCCACGGCGATTCCAGTGCAAACTGCAGTGGTTGCCCTAAACACGCCCGTCGTTCAGGCGACCCAGGCCATCGGACAAGGACGACAGCATCATGGACAGGGTGTAGGACATGGTCCGGGCATGGGGATGGGGGGACCGCCAGCGGGAATGCGCGAGCGTCATCAAGCTTCCATTCCCGCCGAATATGAAGGAAAAGCCAATCCCATCACTGCAGATGAAAAATCTCTGGCTCGCGGCGAAGAAATTTATGCACAGCAGTGCGCCACTTGCCATGGTGACGGCGGCATGGGCGATGGTCCTGCTGGAAAAGGGATGGACCCTGCACCGGCGCCCATTGCGCATTCCAGTCAAATGCTCAGTGATAGTTATCTTTTCTGGAGAATCAGTGAAGGGGGCGTTCAGTTCAAGACCGCCATGATCCCCTATAAGAATATCCTCACAGAAGATGAAATGTGGGATGTGATCAACTATATCCGCGCTTTAGGAACGGGGCGGGTGCAGCCTCAGCATCATGTCGGCGGTCAGGCTATGGATACGAATGCGGAATCGAAAATGCACGCGGAGATGCTGGCGGAGGGCGTAAAGCAAGGCGTCATCACCCAAGAAGAAGCAATACTCTTCGAACAGGTACACGATGCCTTGGACGCCTACAAAAAGGGCCATATTGATGAGCTGCGCAGCGTTATGGGCAACCCAGAAGAGATGCAAAAGGCCATGCTGGAAAGCCTGGTGCAAAATGGTGAAATTACCTGGGAGCAAGCTGACGCGTTTACCGACATTCACGACCGTTTGGTGGCCGCTGGCATCATGCAGTAATGAAAAATAGCTGGTTTTGAGCCCGGCGGGAGATGGGTCTGGCTCGGAGCTTGCTCGCTTCTAGGTGGATGACGAATCCGCCGGATTTACGTTATCTTAGCTTGTTAAGTAGATGCGCATCTTGACGAACATGGACGTTGGTTTGTTTCGTCTAGCCTCGTCTTTTCGTCTATGTTCGTCTTGGCGTCGTTACAAACAAAACAAATCAATGAAAGCTAAATACAGTAGATCACGATTGTGAGAGTCTGTGTCCAGCCGGATTCGCAATCCGGCTGGTTTGACGCTCGAATCACCGCCGGATCACGGATTCGACTCTGCGCATCATGGCAAATCGTGATCGACTGAAATAACTTTTTGGTGATTACCTAGTACTAGGTCAAGTCTGCTTTGAGGGAAGAAGGCGACGGCCGGCCCGACAGGCCGACTGAAGTCGGTCTCTATAGGCCTCTGGCCAACGGACAGCCTACGCCGTCCCTTCACCAACCAGAGACGGTCGACGGAGGTCGACCGTTGGCGCAAAGCGCCTGGAGAGTCCGAGTTTACTCGATGGTAAAGGCCGCGGCCACAAGAGGTTTTCCATCAAACTACATTTGACTGAGTACTAGATTTTATCGGAAATAACAGTTCACCACGGAAACATGGAGTGCATAGGCCCATGGAGTGAAATCCTCCAAAATGCCTGATTCTTTCTTCTCCGTGGCCCTGTTTCTCCGTGGTAAGATCTTTTGTCGTCTGGAAGGCTATTGTCGTTTTTCCGGTAAAGTCTATTCTTTGGTTTTCGTCCCAAAACGATAGGCCCAGGCAGGATCACATACCCCGCACGTCTGACAACCAACGCTTCCTGGCGGACAATGCAGTCCCACGCGCGCCTGCTGTGCCAGCCTCCATTCATATTGAAAAAATTTGTCCCGCACGCCGCTTTCCACAATGTGCCATGGCATAAGGGCTTGAGGTGAAAGCTCTCCTAGAAAGGCTTCGCGTTCGAGATTGTGTTGCGCCATCGTGGCCCAAAAGTCCCGTACGCTCAAACGCGGCATATCCAGTAACACCTGAGCCAAGCCACGATGACCGCGCGCCAACACGCCTTGAACTTCGGCCCAGGCAGGCGAATCAGACCGCACCGCGATTTTGTGTCGTCCTAATTGGCGCATGATAAACGACTGACGTTTCTTGAGCGTGCGTGCGTCGGTCATGGGCATCCATTGGAAGGGTGTGTGGGCCTTGGGCACGAATGGGGTGGCGTTGATGGCAATTCGACGCTTGAAGCGTTTGCGGGCTCTGAGAACGAAGGCCACCAACTCCTCGATGTCCTCCTGTTCCTCAGTTGGATGCCCGATCATGAAGTAAAATTTGATTTGCGGAAAATCCAACTCCGCGGCCAGATCGACAGCAGCCATCAATTGCGCTTCAGTTTGAGTCTTGGCTATCACTTTGCGCAAGCGCTCGGAGCCTGCTTCCGGCGCTATGGTAAGGGTCTGAGCGCCACTGGCCCGCAGCGCCTGCACCAACGGTCGCGAAAGGGGATCCACTCGCATAGAAGCCGCACTAAGCCTGGCGCCCATCCCCAGCAACGTGGTGGCAAGCTCATCGATCTGGCTATGATCGGAGACAGCGGCGGAAATGAGTCCGATACGGCTGGTGTGTCTCAAGCCTTGGCGGGCCCAATCCAAAAGCAAATCCAGCGGCAGCTCCCGTGGAGGACGATAGAGATACCCGGCCAGACAAAAACGACATCCACGACCGCATCCACGCGCAATCTCCATCAGGTGCATGTTCCGAAACTCAGTTTGGGGCGTATACAGGCTGCTGATGGGAGGGAATTTGCTTTGATCGCGCACCCACAAGCGTTGAATGCGTTGGAGCGTCTTCCCCTGTTCGGCAGCGGGAGGCGTGAGCGCAGGAACGTAGACTCCTGGCAATCGCTGCAATTGCGTCAGCAATTTGTTTCGATGAGCGTGAACGCTCTCACGTAAATTGCTCACCAAGTCGCCCAGTACTTCTTCTCCTTCGCCAATGACGATGACGTCGAAAATAGGGGCCATTGGTTCGGGGTTCATGGTGACGCCTGGGCCGCCAGCGATAAGCAGGGGCCATGATTCATCTCGATCTTGAGCCAGGGGCGGCACGCCCGCCTGTCGTAGCATCTCCACTACATTGAAAAAATCCATTTCGTACGATATGGTAAAAGCCCATACATCCACTTCTCCCACCCGCCTTCCTGATTCCAGAGTCAACAGCGGGCGTCCAGCCTCATATCCGCCCTTATCCCAAAAAACGCGCTCGCACACCACATCTGTGAATGCATTAAAGCCACGATAAAGCACTTGCAGCGCCAATGAGCTCATCCCCACATAATACGTATTTGGGAAAGCCAGCGCCACAACCAGACGTCCTCCCCAATCTTTATGGATAGCGCCGATTTCTTTCTCCAGCAGCGCTTGTTGTTGTGATCGGAGTTTCCAGTTCATACTTCCATTGTACCAGACTTGCTTACAAGCGGTGTATTTTTGCAATAATTATAAAAATGCGTATAATGATTTCGGTTTGGGCGGTTAGCTCAGTTGGCTAGAGCGCCACGTTGACATCGTGGAGGTCACAAGTTCAAGTCTTGTACCGCCCACTTTTTTCAAGCCCTGTCAGGCCTGTCGCCTCGGGGTTTTCTTTTTCAATACCGACTGCTCTTGTTCGATGGCGTGGGGGTCAGTCGTCTATTTAATGTCGCTCTGACCAAATGTTGAGCGTAGATGTGATAATTGAAAACGCACCCCTTGCTGGTTTGTGTGGCGAAAACTTGACAAAAGACTACATTCTGATATAATACATACTTGCCACTGCGGGGTGGAGCAGAGGTAGCTCGTCGGGCTCATAACCCGAAGGTCGCAGGTTCGAATCCTGTCCCCGCTACCAAAAAAAGCCTCGGTTTTTACCGGGGCTTTGATATGGCGACGTAGCTCAGGAGGCAGAGCAAGCGGCTCATAATCGCTGTGTCGGTGGTTCAAGCCCACCCGTCGCCACCAAAAAGCGCCCTCGAAGATTGTTCGGGGGCGCTTCTCGTTTTGCGATAACAATACACAAAATATCGTTTTTTGGGATATAATGATTTGGTCAGCCAACTAGCAACCTGACACAAATTTCATGCCCAGTTGCCCACCGATTGAAATCAGGGCTGAAGGCCTCGGGCCACCTGTCAGCCTGCGCTGACAGCCCTGCTTTCAAAAATTAGATCGCAAACTCGCGACTGGGAACCCTCCCCGCAGGGGGACGGGCGGCACAGGCAATTTCTCTCCACATCTCCTCCCCCGCCCGTCTCGGAGCGGGGGAGGAGGCAAGGGAGGGGGCTGCGCCCCAAGAACCGAATTCATTCGGCCAATAACGGCGGTCAAAACTAATTTGTGTCAGGCAACTAGTTCATGCTTCAGTGGCCAAGCTGATACAGCGACGGAAATCCCTTTATCTTTGACATTTTCATACAACATGGCATAAAATAATGGCGAACATGGCGACGTAGCCAAGTGGTTAAGGCAGAGGTCTGCAAAACCTCCATCGCGGGTTCGAATCCCGCCGTCGCCTTTCATCAACGCCGGGAAGTCCTGGCGTTCTTTTTATTCCCGAACGGGCGCGTTTCAATTTCGAGACAATTTGCCTAAAGGTGTGCAGGTCGAGTGAACTCGGGCTATGCAGGAGCTTCGCACCAATGGTCGTCCTACGGTGACCGAGACGGCGGAGGTCATCCTCTGGCTGCAGGCCTGAAGCGCCCGATTTGGGTCGGCCCGGAACGCGAACGACGCTCCCCTTTTGAAACGCACCCTTCCGAACGGTATTCTTGACGTTCACGTCCGGGGATGCTATCATTTTTGTCGCACAGAAAACACTTCATCGTTCCTTGTCGGGGGGCGGTGGCGGAATTGGCAGACGCAGCGGACTTAAAATCCGCCGGACGCAGGTCCTTGTGGGTTCGAGTCCCACCCGCCCTACCTGACAAATCGCGTTTCTCAGCCCGGCTTGGTGATGAGCTGGGCTTTTTTGTGGCGATACACCTTATCGATTCATCATCGGCGCACCAAAAGAGCCTAAACTTATTATCAGGGATTCCATCATCATGACTTCCGAAGCCCGCGACATGGGGCGCAGCCTTTCGCTCATCACTATCAATAAGGTCATCCAGCTGTTGGGGGGAGCGCTCTGGGCAGTAGTTGTGCCTCGCTGGATGGGCCCTGAGGGTTATGGCCGCTTCGCACTTGCCATGTCTATCTCACTGTTACTGTGGTGGGTGGGAGATCTGGGCGGTTTGGAAGTGTTCGGGCGGCATATCCCCCCCTTGCAAGAGCGCAATCCCAAGGCGGCCCGCACCCTCTTTGGACAAGCATTCATTTTACGATTCTTGATCGCCTTGGGGCTCATCCCCACCATGCTTTTGATCGGTCCGATGATTGCTCCCTGGCTCAAAGGCTGGCCTTCAGCGCTTATTGCCATCTCCGCCGGATTGCATATCATCTCCTGGAGTAGTTACCATTTGCTCTATGCCCGTAAGGAGATGGGAAAATGGGCCACTGAGCTTTCATGGCGTTTGATGACCCAACTTCCCCTGGTGCTTCTGGCGGGCAGATGGAATCTCACCGCCCAAATGGCGGCCTATACCCTCAATGAGGTGATTTATCTGACTATTGCTCTGTGGTGGACCCGGGATTGGTTCAACTGGCAGGCGCTTAAACCTCGCCTTTCATTTCTAAAACCCTATCTGCGCATGGGGTTAGGATTTTGGGCGACGAATATTGGTCTTATTTTGTTGTTTCGAACAGGCACTTTGATGGTGCAGTTGCTCACCGGCCAGTCTGCGCAAGTATCCTTCTACGATCTTGCCCTGACGGTTTTCTTTTTGGTCTTCACCATTATCGATCAGATTATTCGTTCTTTCCTGCCCACGGTCACCGAATTTCATGAGGGAGGACAAAAAGCGAGAATGGCGCGATGGTTAAAGGTGTTGACCGGATGGGGTGCGGCCATCGCCATAGTGGCGGTCATTGCCGTGCAATACACTGCCGATTGGATTTTGCCCTTTATCCTTGGCGGCGACTATATCGAGGCTGCAGCCGTGTTGCGTATTATGCTGCTTTCGTTACCCGCATTGGTCCTGGTGGGCGTGGGGACTGTCGCCGCGGCAGTGTATCAAAGTCCTCGCGTCAAGCTGCTCGCTATTGTGGTGGGTGCATTGGTGTTTTGGGGCAGTGCGCTGTTGGTCACGCCACGCTATGAAGCAGTGGGCACTGCCTGGGCCCTGACTGCAGGCCTAACCGTATACGCCGGTCTCCTGTTCGGGCAGCTACGCCATGCTTTGGGGCTCCCATGGCTTAAGCTTCTGGGGTTGTTTGCCCTGGCATTACCTTTCATTCTGGCTCGAGATTTGCTTACTCCTAATTTCCTGGCGGCCATTATCGCCACTGTGGGGGGGGGTATCCTCTATCTGGGCCTGGCGGTGTCATTACGATTAATTTCTTTGGATTTTTGGCAAATGGTGCAGCAGTTTTTGCCTGGCGATTGAGGTCGTGCTTGGTGCGTGCCAGGTCGTCACCCCCTAATTCAGCTTTCCGAAGCCATCCCGCTTGCTAATTTCAGTAGATCACGATTAGCCATGATGCGCAGAGCCGGACCCGTGATCCGGCGGTGATTCGAGCGTTAAACCCGCCGGATTCGCAATCCGGCTGGACACATACTCTCGCAATCGTGATCTATTGGATTTTTTGGGGGAGGGGGCGTAGACATCCGTCGTTACCATCTACGGTGGTGGAGGTGTTTGCGTAGAGGAAGGCAGCACAATTCGATAGATGGGATGTCCCATGTTGTCGACGCGTTCGGGCGTCAGTGGTTGGTGTGGCCCGTTCAGCAATGACGGGGCTGATTGCGTGTGGGAACGTGAGTATCCTGGGGGGGCGATGCTATCTAACCCAAACCCCATGCTGTATGCGAACCACAAAAAGATCAAGGCCAGCATCACCATCACGGTGAGGAATATGAACATAAGACCTTTCCAGGGACTGGCTCGCTTGGCTTCTACATTTTCTTCTCGCCAGATAAAGGTGATTTCTCCAATCCTAATTCGATCCCCATTCTTTAAAATAGCCAATGAGTCGATTGGTTTTTCATTGACGAAAATCGTGGCTTTCATCGTCAATTTGGCTACCTGCCATTGGTCGCCGCGCGATTGCAGGATGAGGTGGCGAGGTAAAATGCCACGTGCATCGAGCGATAGATCACAGGCGGGATCTGAACCAATCGTAAAGAATCCCTCCCGCATTTGCACAAATCGGTTCGTGTCGAATCGTAAATGTGGCATGAGATAATGGCAACAAAAGCGTTGCAGGCCAAATGGAACTTCAGATCGCATTGGGCCTCCGGGAGAGTGGGGATTAAGTCATTCGCTTTCAGGAGACCGCAGCGTCTGAATTCAAGAAAACTGCAGAGATATAAAAATATCGCCAGATGTGCAACTTTTTTGTTTGCTGTGAAATAAGGCTATAATGATCTGCTATCCGTTTGATGTGTGGAGGGCGGTTGTCGGCTAAAGGCAATAACCCAATGCCAAAAACAAGGTAAGAAACAAGAATTGCCAAGTAGGCCAAAATTAATGAATTGTCCACAGTTACTTTGTCTCCAGAAATGATTTGACGCTCTGATGTAAAAAGAAACGCCCCTGTTTGGCATCTTTTTGAATGATCTGGGTCTTTTTTAGGCCCAAATTTTCCAGATTTTCACGAAAACTATTGGCATAAACTGAATAAACAATGATTTGTTGGATTGAAAGAGGCCTGGGCAAACGTAAGGCGTTGGCGTCGATTGCTCTGGGAAAATTGTCAGGTTCATACCCCAGCCACAGTCGTAAAAGCTGATAACCAAGCACGCAATCGTTCTTTTCTAGCCCGGGCGTACCGAAACGATGGATGGCCTGAAATGCGTCATTGTCGCCTGCCGGCAAGTCCAGATCGAAAATAATGAGATCGTAATACTTGCTCTTTAAGCGTTGAAATGCCTGGGTTGCATCGTAGGCCACCTCCAGGTCGATATCAGGATCAGAGAAAATCGGCGATAGATAGGGGGCAAAGGCGTCCTGGGGGCTGTCCTCGACCAAGAGAACATGATAAGTCATGTCGTCTCCTCCTGGGATTCACTATAGAGTGGTAGCTGAACGGTAACTGTGGTGATGTGGGGAATGTCCCTTAAAGGAATGTGGGGAGCCGATACACGAGAAGGATGGCTTTCGATGGTAATGACGCCGCCATGATCTTCAACCACCCGTTTGACATGATAAAGGCCGATGCCAGAGCCGGGACGGCTACGATCGCTGGCGTAACGGCCCCGATAGCCATAGCGAAAGATATCCCCGAACTCGATTTCTTTTTTGCCGATCATAACGCCATAATTTTGGATGGTTAGTTGTAACCAAATCTGCTTCTGTTCATCGGTTACCTGGGTGAGTTTGACGGTAACATAGCCATTGCGGCGCTGCCAACTATATTTGATAGCATTGTGAACGAGGCCGGATATGGCGCTGGCCAGGGCGTTTCGCCGCCCCCACACCAATGCATTTCGTACCGTGGTGTGGTATCTGAGAGCGATATGTGACGTATTGGCAAGGGTTTGTTCCTGGTTGAGTACCTCTCGCACCACTTGCCAAAAATCGAGAAGCTCTTTTTCCTGGCCCTTGAGCTGTTTGCTGGCGTCGGTGGCGTAGGTCAACAGATTCTGGATTTCTTCCCCCAGCTCGATGAGGTTGCGTCGAATGCGATAGAGCATGATTAAAAGAATGGTATTGCCTGCATCCAGCGCTTTATTTTCGACATGACGAAGCAATTCACGATTAAAAATACGAGTCTGAGGCAACTCCGCTCCTACAAGTTTCAAGATGCGCAAAATACTGTCCAGTTTGCTGTCCAGCAGCGCTTCCCAGGGGAAATCAGCATAAAGGCGGCCAGTGAGTATGGCTATGGAGCGTTCCAAAGGCTGCAGCAAGTCCGCCTGCCCCTGTTCTTGGGCCTGTTGATCCAGTTCCTCATACAAAGAGATCAGAGAATCGATTTTTGCTTCCAGCAACGCCCTATCTGGCTGCCAGGCGATCTCATCGATATCCACATCGGCATCTTTTAGCAAATATTTGATGAACACCTCGGTAAACAGAACCAGGCCGTGGATGGTTGTGTGATACGTGTGGATCGTAAGGTTGATGTTGGCGACCGCAGCAAACAATCGATCTTCTTTGCTGGCATCCCGCAGCACACCATAATGTTCCCCCTTATCGAAATAGACATGCGCCTCTTGCGTAAAGGGACGCCCCTGACTGGATTTGACTTTGGTCCTTCGTTTGGGAAGTGGCCCTGGTTGTTTCCCCAGCTTGATAAAGTCATAGTAATCTTGTTCATTCTGATAGAAATCAATCATGGCGGAACCCAGCGCCTCGGTCATTTCATCAAAATCATACATCCGCAGGAATTTCTTGTTACAAAATACAAGACGATCCTCGCCTTTTATCTTCCTGGCGATATAAAAAGCCACCGGTAGCCGCTCATCGATGCGGCGATATACTTCCTCTGCTGTCACATCCCGTACAAAACCATACCGTCCTAAATACTGATTTCCTTGCCAAAGGCCACGGGTGTGGACTTCACCAAAAAAGTGTTCCCCGGTCTTTTTCTTCAGGAGACATGTATGCACCACAGTATTTTGTTGTTTGTTCTTGATTTTGTTGCAATGTTGCAACTCATTTTCATCCACATAGCGTTCTCGTATCGGTCTCCCTAACACGCGATCCCGTTCTTCCACATCAAAGCCGTACAGCTTCAACCAATTGTCATCCACATCGACGATGTTATCCTGGGCGTCGAGCTGAAATCGACCCATGCTGATTCCGTCCAGCATAGACTTATGCAGTTCTGCGTATTCTGCTTCGGTAACGTCAGGCCTCGTCATGCTCTGCCTCCCCAGGGGTGGTGAGTTCTGATACGTTTTCGCGACTGTGAACGCATTCAGGTCGGTGTCGTCGAAAACGGACCGAATAGTTACGGTTGCTCGCTCAATTATTCTACGGGTTCGTCGCAATTCAGTCAACAACTCTTGTCTGAAACATGACTGAGGCTGCGAAGCCCGCTGGGCTGCGGGCGGCGTGCGAGCGACGCCGGGTCACAGACCCGGCTGGGGAGCAGGAAAGCGGGCCCGGCTGGGGAGCAGGAGAAAAGGGGGCGCAGGCGAGTCTGTGACTCGCCGGGCGATGTGCGGGCGCGGGCGCGTCTGCGACGCCGGGTCACAGACCCGGCTGGGGAGCTGGAGAGCGGGCCCGGTTGGGGAGCAAGCAACGCCCGAGGCTGTAACCCTCGGGCTACCGTTGCGAAGCCCGTTGGGCTGGGGACGGCGCAGGCCGTCCTGCGGCGCGAAGCGCCCTAAGCCCCGAATTCATTCGGCCAATGTCCCCGGGGCCACGCGTCTGCGACGCCGGGTCACAGACCCGGCTGAGGAGCAGGAGAGCGGGCCCGGCTGGGGAGCAGGAGAAAAGGGGGCGCAGGCGAGTCTGTGACTCGCCG
>CAZYSY010000020.1:0-10875 GCA_964650295.1 uncultured Caldilineales bacterium
TTCTGACAATAATTGTTTGGTCAATTTCAGTAGATCACGATTTGCCATGATGCGCAGAGCCGGATCCGTGATCCGGCGGTGATTCGAGCGTCAAACCCGCCGGATTGCGAATCCGGCTGGACACATACTCTCGCAATCGTGCTCTACTGAATTTATTTTATAACACAACCCCTTATTTTTGAACTTATGTTTTCAGTGAGACACAGCCTCACAAATGAGGCGGAGCTATCCACCAATAACTATGATCGCTTGAGCTGCCTCCCGCCCGTAGTAGAGAAGGCGCTGATTTGTGTGGACCGGTTGATGAAGGTTCGATTCTCCTGATTTACGCCAACGAAATCAGTGCAAACTCACCATTAAAAGTAGTTTTGCAAAAATCACCATTCTTGGTTATGATGAGGATGTCGTTTGGGCGTATGCGGGATGATTCATACCTGCATACATTCATAGAGAAAAATTTCGTGAGATTTTTCTCCCCCGTAACTTTTCTTTACGTCCCCCGTCTTGACTCACGAAAGCGTATTGCCGTCAACTTTTTCCATTTCGGAGGCGGCGCTGGTAGAAAGGGCGGCTGCGAGAGATCCCGACGCCATCGCCAGACTCTATGATCTTTACGCGCCCAAAATTCAAAGCTTTATTTATCATCGCACAAGCGATCCTTTGGTGACGGAAGATCTGACCGGGCAAGTATTTTTGCAAATGCTGGAGGCTATGCGGAGTGGGAAAGGTTGGCGAACTTCTTTTTCTGGATGGATTTACCGCATTGCCCATAACCTGGTGATTGATTATTATCGCAAACGCAGTCAGGCCACCTACACCAATATCGACGACTCTCCACACATTCCAATTGGTAGCAGCGATCCTTATCAAAAAGCGGCAACCAAATTAGAGAATGATCTATTATTGCGCGCCATTAATCAATTGACAGAAGAGCAGGCCCAGGTCATTACGCTCAGATTTTTAGAAGGTTATAGTATTGCCGAAGTCGCACAAATAATGAACAAAACCGAAGGTGCGGTCAAAGCTCTTCAGTTTCGCGGCATGGCCAGCTTACGTCGCATCTTGCAGCAACAACAACGCTTATGAGCATTGACGAACGCCGTTTGCAAGATATTTTTCAGGAACTGTTAGAAACTTCAGAGAAGGATTCTGGAGACGTTGAGACGCGCGAAAATACAATCAGCGAACTATCAGACATGTTCTTGCTGACGCAGCAGTTGAGGGCTTTGGGGCAGCAAGAAATGGAAGGGGCGCAGGCTTCTTTAAACCGGACGCGTGAGCGTGTCTTACAGTCTATCTCTGCCCCCGAGCTCGCGCATGCGGCGGTTGTGCTTCCAAAAGAATCGATTTGGGAACGTTGGCGTAGATTTTTGACGCCCGCCATGTCGTTTGCCCCCACAGCCGCGCTGGTGGGGTTGACCATCATCCTGGTCTTGGGCGTTACGCTTTACGCTTCGGGACGCGTGCGCCAGAACAATCCACAACTACCCCTGGCCTCAACATCGGGAAAGGTTTCTGACACAGGAACAACAGAACATCAAATCAGAAATGTCGTGGCTGTGGGAAGAGATTGGGGCACAGGCATCCAACCTGTTTCTCAAACCTCTGGCGGCATCGAAATCCCGTATGTTGGAACCGTGCAAGACTGTGATGGAAATACATGCGTCGTCGGGGAGCTTACACTGCAACTTCCAGCTGAATTGGCGGAGTCTTTAGCGCTCAAGATCGGAGAGCAAGTCACAATTTTGATACGCGTCATCGACGCAGAAACAGAAGGGGATATGCAACTTGCCAGCTTGCCGCCGACCGTTCAAATTCCCACCAGCACGCTTGCTTCAGCCAAATTGGGTGGCCAAAACGTAAAACCGTTACCCTTGACGCGACTACCAGTGGCCGGTGCGCCACTGGGCGATTTCAAATCATCCACAATCCCCGCTCCGCCACCTTCTGGGTCTCCTGTGCCAATGGCGACTCCACCGGTCATCGTGTTGGTGTTACCGACGGCGGCGCCTTCCACCCTGGCCATGATGATAAATGAATCGGGAACAGACAATGCGTGGAGCGCTCCAATCATTGTTGCGGGCGCGCATGCTGGACAACATAGTGTGACGTCCGCCACCATCGCACAATCTCTTTCTGAAACTCCTAATACTGCAAGCAGCGTTGCCATTCTTACGCTTCCCGCCACCGTCGCATCCACTGCGCCATCTGCAACCACCGCGACGTATAAGGCAGGAAAGAAACCTGTTTCCACCAACAAACCAGCACAGAAAAGAAAGCCAACGCCAAAACGAAGCCAGAAGAAACACCCCCCAACCACCAAGACTCAAGCAAAGAAAAAACCAACCTCTGTTTCGACCAAATCGCCGACTTCTCAGAAAAATCCAACATCAACCAGTGAGACAACCACGCCAACATCTGCGCCAACGCAGCCGCCAACAAAAGAAGCCGCGCCACCGACAATAGCTATCGTTATGGCGCCCACAGCAACGCGTGAAATTAGCGGACCGGCGTTGATAGCTGGGGCTTCGGCGCCACAAAAAGAGAAGACGAGTGCAACCAACATGCCACAGGCCACGAAGGCGGTAATTGCGCTTGCGCCAGAAACAACGCAAACAGACAACAACAAAAATACGCCACAGAAAGAAAAGAAAAAAACAGGCAAAATTGCCTCCGCTACATCACCGCCTTCGACCACAGAGACCAATAAACTGCCTACCATCCAACCGAGCGTCACGGCCATCCATTCGAAAAAGAATATCAAATCAGTCAGCGGAAAGATACGCCGGGTTCATAAAGTCAAGGGCAAGGTCAAAGCGGTACTCATTGGCAGGTATTGGTATAATTTCACCTCTAAGACAGTCGTCAATGGGAAGATCGCAGTTGGCAAACGCGCTCGCGTAAAATACCACATCTACAATAAACGACGTTATGCTTCATCCATCTCAACAACGGTTTTAAAGCCTACGCCCTCAAAAGGTGGAAAAGCGCAAGGAAAAAAGACCCCTATCCCCAAACTGACGGCGACGCCTAAACCAGATGACACAACAGCAACCCCAGGAAAGTAGCAGATGTTCTTGGGGGCACACTAAAGTGGGCAAGAAATAGCGGTGGGCAAAATTTGACCAAAATAAAACCAGCGATTAGAATTATTATTTGGCGCTTCCTCGCGCCCATCATCTTTGAGTCATAATTCACCATAGTGTTTGATAATCTCTCCGACAAACTCCAAGACGTCTTCGACAACTTGGGCAAGAAGGGTCGTCTCACCGAGGCCGACGTCGATAAAGCGCTGCGCCAGGTGCGCCTGGCCTTATTAGAAGCTGACGTCAATTACAAGGTGGTCAAGAATTTCATTGCCCGAGTGAAGGAACGCGCGGTCGGTGCGGATGTCATGCACAGTTTGTCTCCTGCCCAGCAGGTGATCAAAATTGTGCACGAAGAACTGGTGGCGACTCTGGGTGAAGCTGAGCCACTAAACCTTTCAGGTAATCCTCCCCACGTCATCATGTTGGTGGGATTGCAGGGCTCAGGCAAGACGACAACTGCTGCCAAGTTGGCCAAACGACTGCGCAAACAGGGACAACGGCCACTGCTCGTTGCAGCAGATACGTACCGTCCGGCTGCAGTCAAACAGCTCGAAATTCTGGGCGAGCAACTCGAGATTCCCATTCACAGCGAAGGCGTCGATCCGCCTCCGCCAGAAATCGTCAATCGAGCATTACGACGGGCGCGACAAGAAGCGCGAACTATCGTCATCATCGACACTGCGGGCCGGCTCACCATCGATGAACAAATGATGGATGAGTTGGTCAAAATCAAAACCCTATCCAAGCCCAATGAAGTTCTGTTGGTCGCCGATGCAATGACCGGTCAAGAGGCGGTACGCGTGGCCACAGACTTCCATAAACAAGTCGGGCTTACAGGCCTTATCCTCACCAAAGTAGATGGTGACGCCCGCGGTGGTGCAGCCATTTCCATGCGAGCGGTGACGGGCGTTCCGATTAAATTCATCGGCGTCAGTGAAAAACTAGACGGCCTGGAACCCTTTTATCCAGATCGCATGGCCTCTCGCATTCTCGGAATGGGTGATGTCCTCACCATGATCGAGAAAGCAGAAGAAGTCATGGACAAGGAAGATGCTGTGCGCATGGAGAAAAAATTGCGCAAAGGTGAATTCGATCTGGACGACTTTCTCAAGCAAATGCGTCAGGTGCGCAAAATGGGACCGCTTTCCAGTTTACTGGGCATGATTCCCGGCATGGGCAAGATGGCAAAAGAAATCGACCATGAAGCCACCGACAAACAACTCCGCCACATCGAAGCGATTATTAGCTCGATGACATTTGCAGAACGGCATAATCCCCGCATAATCAATGCCAGTCGCAAACGCCGTATCGCCAAAGGCTCAGGCACATCGGTGCAAGAGGTGAATGAGCTACTCTCGCAATTCCGCCAAATGCAACGCCTGATGAAACAACTACAATCTGGCAAACGTGGCGGTCTCGGTGGCCTGTTTGGTGGTATGGGCTTTTAATATCTTTAATCTTCAAAATTCAAGCACGATCACTCATCTCTTCTCGTTATCAATTCTTCAACAAGACTTTGAACCAATATTCTTAGGAGAAAATTACAAGCAATGGTACGCATTCGACTACGTCGCACAGGGGCCAAAAAACAGGCCTCGTATCGTATCGTGGTGGCGGATCAACGTTCGCCTCGCGATGGTAAATTCATCGAAATTTTGGGATGGTATAACCCTCGCACCAATCCTCCCAGCTTCGAGATCAACAAAGAACGCGCCAACTACTGGCTAGGTCAGGGCGCACAACCGAGCGAAGCAGTGGCCCGGTTGCTGAAAAAGGCGGATATCGAAGAATCCGTCGAGACCGCCAGCGAGTCAGCTTGATTTCGCAACAACCAATCCATCACTTCAGCTTCATGAACGCCGCCCCAGCTCGGGGCGGCGCTTCTAGCCACAGAGGCAACCATGCAAGATGTAATCGCATATATCGCCCGATCATTGGTTGAACATCCAGAACAAGTTCAAGTAGACGCCCATCGCGTAGGAAGTACGCTATACATTGATGTAACTGCAGCGCCTGGAGATGTTGGTCGACTTATTGGCCGAAAAGGGCGCACGGCACAGGCAATTCGCCAGATAGCCAAAGCCGCGGCTGTACGTCATGGACTACGCGTCATTGTGGACATCGACTGAAGCAATCCCACCAGACAACAATAGCATGGGCGTACAAAAAGCGGCATATCTGGCAATCGGACGCATCACAGGCGCACATGGCGTCACGGGAGAAATAAAAGTCAAATCGCTTACCGACTTCCCCGAACGTTTCACGGCTGGGACGCTACTATTCGTGGAAGGAGAGAGGTTTCAACGGAAAATCCTCTCGGTTCGGCCACATAAAGGGATGCTACTCATTTCACTTTCCAACTTGAAGGATCGTACAGCTGCAGAGCTCTTAAAAGGCAAACACCTCTTCGTGGCCAGAGAAGATGCAATGCCCCTTGAAGAAGATGAGTACTACGAGGATGAACTTGTAGGATTGCAGGTTGAGACCGAGGAAGGCGAACACCTGGGTGAGCTAATCGAAATTATTTGGACAGGTGCAAACGAAGTTTATATCATTCATGGCGCACGAGGCGAGGTGCTGATTCCCGCCATCGCCGATGTGGTGCAAAAAGTGAATCTCGAAAAGGGAACCATGAAGGTGAAGTTGCTACCCGGATTAATAGAATAAATCCAATATACAACTTCTTATGGCGTATCAACGGTCGGAACAAACAATCTCTGCTAAACAAGCCGATGAACATGGACGAAAATAGACGAAGGTGGACGAAACCAGCATCTTTCTTCATCCATTTTCGTTCTTTCGTCTTATGGCCGTGATCGAGTCGGAAGCGCAGGCTGCCTTGTTCAAGACTATTAGCTGACAAGCGTGTAACATGAGAGAATAAGTTCGCGTCCTACGAGCTTCCTTAATTGTCCTTTAGCGCTTTCGCTGCTACAATTGCAAAGAAAGTGCAAATCACACCTGGCTCTTTTGGAAATTTAAGGGTCACCATCCTTGTCACCTTCCGAAGGTGAGTAGACCCGTGAAACCCTGTGGAGCCCAACTCAATGCGAGTGGCGAGACCGGCTCATACCTCATCGATAGAATTGTTTGTCATCTGCTCAGATTCTCATTTAGTGGAGGTCCCTTCATGCAGAGAAAATTCTCCCCCTTCATGATTCTGCTTGCCCTTCTTTTGCTTGTGGTGTTGGTTTCGGGCTGCCGACAAAGTCCGGAACAAAACGCAGAGACAGCCGGTGTAACGCCTCCCACGAACCAAAGCCCAGGTTCTTCCCCCGTTTCGAATGAGATCCCCGGCCCCACGCCTTCGGAAATTGTGGTGCAAACCGCATTACAACCAGCCATCGATCCAGCTTGTCTGAAGAATACAGGGAAATTCGACTTAATCGCCGCCCCCTTCCCACCCGATGGACTCGAGCAGGGCATGACTCACGTTTTTTGTGTTACAGGCGTACCCGCAGGGGAAATGGTCACCTTTATCTTGAAATCTCCAGATGGATTGGATCAAACCTTTCAGACTCCTAGCGTCGATCAGGGAGGCGTAGCAATTGCAGTCCAACCAATCGCTATTGGCGCTGACGCCAAACCAGGAGAGTGGACCCTCATTGCCTCCTACCAAGACAAAAAAGATAGCCTTCGATTTGATGTGCGTCCAGCCACCCAACCATTTATCGCCCTGACCGAACCAGTCGCTGAAGACCCTGATATTATCAGAGTGTCGGTTGGCGGCTTGCAACCCAACACACGCGCCCGTTTTTCCATCTATCGTCTACAGCCCGGACAACGCCAGGATGGCGTCATAGAATCGCGAGGGGAATTGTTGCTCGAAAATCAAATCGCCGTAGACGCCACCGGACGCGCGGATTTAGTGTTGGATGTGACTGGGCAGCCCGGCGGCCCATATCTATTGGTGTTATCACCAGCTGGAACATCGCAACAAACCAATACCGTCATCCACCTACCAGAGCAAGAGCGCATAGCTCTGGCCCTGAATATCCAACGCCCTGAACCTGTCCCCGTCAGCAACAGTGAACGCGGCACAGGACCCGGGCTAGAGGGCGCACAAGAACCTGCAGCATTCACGCCCGAACATTTACCTCCCGCTCCTACAGCGGCAGAAGCAGGAGGAGGCTTGCCAGACAGCATTTCTGTGGCGCTATCAGACGCCAATCTCCCTCCATGCTCCCCCACAACAACGCCAACAGTTCAACTTTGGCCGCGATCGGGTGAGGTGGGGCAATGGTGGTATGGATGCGCCAGCGGATTTACTCCTGGAACCCCCCTACGGATAGATGCAGTCCTTGGCAATGGAGCAACCACATCATTCGACCTTACCGACACCAACGCGGACGGCACAAAAACATTTCGTTGGTATAGCCTACCCGAGGAGGGCAGCGGCGATTTCAGCGTCTCGGTTTCCGATCTCAAAGGAAACAAAGCCACCATCAAATGGAGCATCACCCCTGCAAGGCAACCTCACTTGCTCATATATCCACATGTGGTCATGAAAGATGTAGGAGCACAACTCTCATTAGTAGGATTCCCCCAGCGCTCCAATGTCCAACTGGGCATTTACCGATTGGACACCCCAGATCAAACCAACGCCGCAACATTGGTTCAAAAACTCACGGTCGCTACCAATAAAAACGGCATCGCTCAACAAGCCTTCAGCCCCGTGAACGATCTCACCCCTGGCGTTTACATGCTATTCGCGCAGAGTTCACCAGCTTACCATTTTGCAGGCATCGATACGCCCGCCACCGCAATCGAATTCTTTAGCGTGGGCGCGCCATTGCCGGAAAAATATGAATTCTACTCACTCTTCGTGGGGCGAGAAGCAAAAGGGAATGTCGCCGTGGGCAACGAACAACAAAGCGCCCCCATAACCCAGCCGTCTCAGTCTGTTCAACTCACCGTATCTGAGGAGAAAACCAAACGCGGTATTCCCACCACCATCATGATGCCCGTCGACAATAGCCCTCTCCCCTCATGTCCGGATGCGACAAATGACGCCCCCACCATTTGCATGATGCCCTCCACCACAGAACGTGCCACCTATGTATACATGCTCATGCACGGCTTCAAACCTGGTACACAATTCGGCGTCACGGTAACGCCTCCCACTGGCGCAACTGTCCAATTCAATGTAAAGGCCAACAAAGATGGCATTGCCGATGGACACTGGTACGTTTTGAACAACGAACGCCTGGGAGCATATAAAGTGCGTATTCGCGGCGGAGGACAAACCTTTGACGACTCATTCACTGTGACGGAAGCTACTTCACCACATGTCGTTGTGCAACCACGCTCTCCACAGCCAGGCACATCCGTAATCATCAGCCTAAGTGGACTGAAGCCGAATACAACATATCTCCTTGCCCGATATCGGGGTTCACTCACTGATGATGGCCGCGTACAATTCAATCTCTTCACCACAAAGGAATTGAAAACAGGAAAAAATGGCGGCGTTCAAGCCAGCTTCCCGGCCAAGAAAGATCAGAAGAATCGACTCCTCCTGGCCGCAGTCTTTGAAACAGGAAATCCACAACCTCTGGCCGTTGAAGTGTACTCACCCGGCAGAGAACTCTACCTCCGCTATCCATTCGCCTGGGGAGCGGCAGATTGAGCAACCCCACACCTATGTAAGGGAGACGCCATCTCCTTCAAGCTTGCCTCATGGCTGACGATTTACCCCAACTTCAGCAGCAAATCAAAGCCTGCCAGCGGTGCGCCCTGGCAGGCTATCCTGTTCAGGGCCCGCCCATCTTTTCGGGCAATATCCATGCGCGCTTGATGCTCATCGGCCAAGCTCCAGGCAAAATGGAAGCCAATCAAACGCACAAGCCCTTCAGTGGCAGTGCGGGCAAGCGCCTCTTCCATTGGTTGGCCCAGGCAGGATGGCAAGAAACAGACTTCCGGCAACGCTGCTACATGACCTCAGTCACTAAATGCTTTCCTGGCCCGAATAAATCGGGCCGAGGCGACCGCGCCCCCACGCGAACAGAACAACGACTCTGCGCGGAATGGCTGGAAGCTGAGCTAGTCCTGGTGGACCCGGAAGTAGTCGTCCCTGTAGGGAAAATGGCTATCGAGCGATTCTTTGGTCGCGACCGTAAACTGGTGGACCTCATCGGAGGCAGGTATCAGATCGATGGCCGGATCATCGTACCCTTGCCCCATCCCTCGGGCGCATCATCATGGATTCAAAAACGCGAACATCAGGCCTTGATCGTTCGCGCCCTCCAACACCTCAGCATTCTGAAAAAGCAGTTAGTCCTGTAAAACTATGATTCACATCCTCGGCCTGGGGCCCGGAGACCCCACCCTCATCACGCGCAAAACTTGGGAAATCATCACCCAGGCCACCGAAATCTGGGTGCGGACGCACACCCACCCTGCTGTGCCCGAAGTCGCTCGCCACACCGTGGTGCACAGCTACGATCATCTCTACGAAAGTCACGATGATTTCGCGGCAGTGTACGCAGCCATTACCGCCGACGTGGTGGCTCGCGCTGCCAGCGACGACGTCATCTACGCCGTGCCGGGCGACCCTTCCGTAGCGGAGATGACGCCGCAGCTTATCCGTCAGCAAGCGGAGCAGGCCGGCATCCCGGTCACCATTCATCCCGCAGTCAGTTTTCTGGAACCCACCTTCGCAGCACTGGCGGAAGACCCCATCCGAGGCGTACAGGTGGTGGATGCCCAGACCCTGGCGGCCAGCCATCATCCCCGAGGCTCCCAGAGCATGGGCCTGCTGATCCCCCAGCTATATAGCCGTTTACTGGCGAGCGATGTCAAACTCACCCTGATGAACGCATACCCGGACGATCATCCAGTCACCCTTATCACCGGCGCGGGCACTCCCGATCTGCGCTTGCGCACATTGCCCCTCTACCAACTAGATCGCAGTGAGGATATGGATGATATGACCACACTGTGGGCGCCGCCTCTGCCCCATGCGGCCACCTACGCCGACCTGCAGGACATCATCGCCCACCTGCGCGCCCCCGGCGGCTGCCCCTGGGATCGCAAACAAACCCATCGCAGCTTGCGTCCCTATCTGTTAGAAGAAACCTACGAAGTGTTGGACGCATTGGATGCAGAGGACAGTGCTGCATTGATGGAAGAACTGGGCGATTTATTGATTCAAGTGGCGCTGCATGTGCAGATTGCCATCGAGGAGGGGGAATTCAAGTTGGCCGACGTGATTCAACACGTAGTGGACAAGCTCATCCGTCGACACCCCCACGTCTTCGGCGATGTCAGCGTACAAAATGCCGAGGACGTGGCCCGCAATTGGGAAGCCATCAAAAAAGAAGAGCGCCGCCAAAAAGGCGAAACAGCCAAAAACAAAACCTTACTAGATGGCATCCCCGCATCATTACCAGCGCTGGCCAAAGCCCAGACCTATGTCTCCCGCATGGCGAGGGTGGGATATCCTCTTCCTGAGCCTAAAGCGCTAAGCGCAGAAACGTTGGGGCAGCGCTTACTGGAGCTGGTAGAGCAGGCCGAAGCCGCGGGCCTGGATGCAGAAGCAGCCCTGCGCGAGACCACCGCCCAATTACGCGCCATACTCCCCTCCATAGGAGAATCGTAAATGCCGATTCTTCCTCACTCCTAAAAACTCCCCTCATCAAACCATCCCATGCGCCTGATTGCCGATCTCCATATTCACTCCCACTACTCTCGGGCCACCAGCAAGAAGCTGGATATCCCCAATCTGGCCATCTGGGCCCGACGCAAAGGCGTGCACATCGTGGGCACGGGCGACATCTCCCACCCGGGC